>CBDTUP010000096.1:0-8448 GCA_965363685.1 uncultured bacterium
TCCCGTCGACCGCCACCATCAAAACAGCAGCCGAATGATTGAAATCGATTGAACTCCGGCACCCCCGGCGCGATGCTGAATACAGGTCCTCCACAGGGCGAACGGTAATGAGATGGGGAGACGAGAAGCTGCGCGTCGCCTGAGTGAAGGGCCGAAAGGAGGGTGTGATGACGATCGCACACCACGCTCCAGGCAAGGTGCCGGCACCGGCCCGAGATTCGCTGCCGTCGGCAATCATCTCCCCGTCGCTTCGGAATATCGCGACCGTCTTGGTTGCCATTCTGACGATCACCGCCGTAGTGCTGCTGGCGCTCGTCTTTACGGGCTCGGAGTCGACGGAAATCCACGACTCGTGGATGAACGCACAGCCCCAGATAGAGGAGGTATTCAACTTCTGAGTGATCTAGTACCAATCAACGACAACGCCGGCGCGGGGGTTCCGCTCCCTGGTGTGGGATTCTCGCGTCGGTCAATCCAGCGATGGTGAGTCCGTCCACCCTGGAGCGGCCGCGCTCGGCTAGGCCGCGCAAGCCGCCGATTCGCTGGTGGACCGTGCTGGCAATCGCGATCATCGTGGCTCTACTGCTCACGAACGCGCTCGCCTGGTATCTGCTTGCTGTCGAGCGGACAAGCACCTCCACCACGGCACCGGAGGCAACCGATACGACGATGGTGGCCGATGTATCAGCCCCGCTCACCCCCGTGGCTGCGGGAGAGCCGCCGCCGATCATCTCTCCCGGCGATCTCGGTGTCTATGGAACCCATCAATTTCGGGGTGGAAACTCACTCAGTGGCGAAACCGACGGCGGCTTCCGTACGCTCGAAGGTGTCTACTGGGACCCGGTAAGACCAGGCGGCTTTTTCGGAGCAGATCCTATTGCCTACGGGCGATTCCTCTACGTGGTGAGCGCCACCCACGACTCCGTTTACGGCATCGACCAAACCAGCGGCCTGATCAAGTTCATGATGCGGACGAATGGAAGGATGCAGACGGCCCCGGCAGTCGGTCAATTTGAGTACAGCCTCGGTCCGGAGGGATCCGAAACCAGAGTACGCCTGGTGGCGGTGAGCGAAAACGGCACCGTCTATGCCCGGAACGCCACCGGCGGCGGGAACTCAGAGATGTGGCAAAGAGACCTCAACGAAGACGTCCTCGCCGCTCCCCTCATCGAAGACAACAAGATCATCGTGGCGACCGAAGCCGGCACGATCATCGCTCTCGGCCTGGACAATGAAGTGGTCTGGCGCTATCCGGTTCCGAACACCTACACCGCCGCGTTCCGGCACACACCGGCCATCTCCGCCGGAGTCATCTACGCCGTCGACGAGAACGACCGCCTCCACCTGGTCGATCTAGATACGGGAACCGCGAGTTGTGCCATGCCGATATCTCTCAGACACAGCGCCTCCAGCCATCCGGTGGTTGCGGGAGACCAACTCCTGATCCCGACGGATGGATCGATCCTGGTCTTACCGACCGCTCAATGTGGCGCTTTGCCACAAATCATCGCGGTTCAAGTCGATTCAACGATCTCGCCGGCCGTCAGCGGCTCGACCATCTTCACCGTCGAGAACTCCTTCCTGCTTGCATGGAACCTCGAGACTCGTACCCTCGATGTGTGGGACGGTCCATTTCAAGCAGAGAGCCCCATCACCACAGCCCCTGCGGTAGCCGACGGCGTCATCTTCTTCGGCACCCAGCAAGGGGTTGTACATGCCGTGGATGCCGGGACGGGCGAGTCCTTGTGGACATTCGAGGTCGGAGAACCCATCTTCGGTGGACCGGTCGTTACTGCCAACGCGATCTTCGTCATCACGACCCAGGAGATCATCTCGATTGCCGGGAGATGACTGGGGCAATCCGCTTCGGCAGGAACCCGTCTCAGTCGATGCGCTTGAACAGACCGTAGAGGAAGTGCTGGGATCCGCCGGACGGCGTGACGTGATACTCCTCCTCGAACACCAAGGCATTCAGGCCATCTCCAAGCGCCGTTGCAAGCTCCTCCGGTCTATAACGGCGGACCGGAAGACCACTACAAGTTTCCGGGCCGTGCACACCGAACGTAGCTATCACAACAAACCCTCCCTCCCCCAGGTTTGCATGGAGAGCATCCGTGTAGCGGTGACGATCCTCCTTGCCGGTGAGGAAGTGGAATACTGCTCGATCGTGCCACAGGGCAAATGTTTCGGTCGCCCGAAAAGCTCCGATGTCGCCCTCAACCAGCGACGGCTTCCTTCCGTCATCATGGAAGCGGGTACCGACGTGCGCCAGCGCGGCGGATGAGACATCGAGAACGGTGACATCGGTGAACCCACGCTGGAGGAGCTCATCGCACAACAGGGAGGAACCTCCACCAACATCGATGACTCTTTCCGACAAGCCGACTCCGGCTCGTTCGATCAGGCGGAGGGACAGCTCCGGTCGGGCCTGATACCACGTGAGTTCATCTGGCGGTCGGCGGCCGTGGACCTTCTCCCAGTGCTCGGGTCCGGCACCCAAATGTTGTGCCATCAGATTCCGGCAAACGGACTCTGCTCGCCAACTTCGGTTCCGCAGATCTGGCAATGCCCCATGCCTTCAACAACGGCTGAATCACAGTTCGGACACCGCAGTCTGGCCCGTTGGACACGGCCGTCGGCGAATCCGTCAATGAGATCCATCTCTTCGATCCGTTTGTCGAGTTGCTCCCTGGTATACCCGGATTCCTCGAGTATCGACCACATCGCCTCAACCACCACTACGAGACGATCGAGCCGTTCATTCGTATCGAGGATCTTCGACCCGGGCGCGTTGAACGACTCGGCCGAGGCGGCCAGTCCGGCAACCTTCCCCGCCTGGCGAGAACCCATGACATAACCGGTGACGAACTGAAACATGTCAGGATTGTAGGTCAGCCGGCAACGAGACGTCGGTGGCCAAACGCATGTCTAGCGGTCTCCAACCCGATCCGACGAGCGTTGAATCACGAGATCCTCATCGCGCAGGTCGATGATGGTCCGGACCTGACCGGGTTCTGACGACATGGCTTTCTCGATGACATCGGTTATCTCATCGTCTACCAGTTCGTTTCGTTCGAGTAGTTGGTCCCGCAGAGCCTCAATGATATGGCGGTTTCCGGCAAGGAGCGTCGTGACTTCCTGCTTCTGTTGCGCCAGCAACCTTTCAACTGCCTCCCGTCCTTGCTCGTCTGCCAGCACCGAGGCCGCCAGGTTGCCTGCCAGGGGCCCTCCATCCATCGCACGAAACGAGATGAGCGATCCGCCTAGACCCATGGAACCGACCATTTCCACCGCAATGCTCGTGGCGGCCGCGAGATCGCCGGCCGGGCCGCTGCCCGATTCATCGAAGAACAACTCCTCCGCAACCATGCCCCCGAAGGCAATCTGAATCGAAGCCAGCATCTCCGACCGTTGCTGCGTGTGGCGCTCCTCCAACAGTCGATGAGCGAGAAAGCCCAATGCCTGCTTGCGCTTGATGATCGACAGCACCTCCAACTTCCGACCCTTGCCGACCAGATAGGCAACTGTGGCGTGACCTGCCTCATGAGTAGCGATAGTGCGCCGTTCGTGCTCCGGCTGATCCAATGGCTCGGGAAGACCTATCTCAATCTCCATGCGCGCCTGCCAGAGGTCTGCGGTTGAGAGGGCACCCCTTCCATCACGGAGCGCCAGCAGTAGAGCCTCGTCGAAGAGCCGCTCGAGTGATGCCGGCGTGTATCCGAGTGTGGCCGCAGCCAGTTCATCACGCGAGTCCTGGTCATCTAGCTCCGCTTCGTGCGATTTCCTACCGAGGAAGTAGTCGATCAAGGCCAGTCGCGCCGTTCTGCTCGGCAGATCGAAGTGAAGAACCCGATCGAACCGTCCCGGTCGCATCAATGCCGGATCCAGTGCGGCTGCACGGTTGGTGGCGGCGATGAGCAAGATATTCGTGAACTCAGGCGCATCCTTCTTGAGTTGGCGTTCCGGGGGCAGATACCTATTCAGCAAGTCCTTGAAGACGCCTTTGGCCTTCGACGAGAACGGCGGAGTGTCGAAGCTCTGCATCTGGATGAGGAGTTCATTCACCATCCCGCCCGTCTCCTGGCTGATTCCGGTCTGGTTCACCGTCATCGCAGGAGTAGCCCCACCCGATGCGCTACTGACTCCGGATCGGCTCAAACCGATCGCATCGATCTCCTCGATGAAACCTATGGCTCCCCCTTCAACCCTGGCTGCTTTGCGCAAGTCCTTGAAGAACTTGCGGATCTTGCGCGCAGTCATTCCGTACCACATGCTCTGGAATGCAGTGGCGGAGACGAACAAGAACGGAACTTCAGCTTCCCGTGCCATTGCCTTCGCCATGTAGGTCTTGCCGGTGCCGGGTGGACCTTCGAATAGGATGCCCCGTCGCGGACTGCCGCCCATGTCGTCACGGAATCGCTTGTAGTCGAGAAGCACCTCGAGAGTGTGCCGTACCTCTTCCTTCAAACGATCGGCTCCATGGACATCGGCAAATGAGACGTCGATCTCCTCCGGCCGGAAGGTGATGTGAGGGGAGCGTTGGTTGACGAGCATCGGGGCCACCAACACGACACCGAGCAACAGAACGATGAGGATTCCCGGCAACCAGAAGGCAGCGTCGGGTCCGAGATCCGGCATGTGTGGCCAGGGGGTATCACCGGTGAGTATCCGCCACCACATCCAGGCCGCGACCGGCGCGAGCACGATGGCCAGCGCCCTCAAACGCTTTCGTCGATGCCGTTCACGCTTCACCGCAACAGTTCCCGCCACTGCCAGCCCCTTCGATAGCCCACTTCCACCATAGCCACGGAGAGTGGTCAATTCCAGAAAAAATCTCGCACATCGAGCATGGAGGGGAGGATCAGTCCTGTCCGCAGTGACGTTCGCCACCTCTCCAATTGGCAGCAGCGGGCTAGCCATGCAGTGAGCGTTCGGTCAGGAGGCGGCCAGGTGAAACTCCGATGGATATCAATCACGACGGCGATCGTCCTGGCGGCGTGCACCTCCGCCACAGAGTCGACCGAACTCGTCAATCAGGCACCCACCACTTTGGCTGTTGCTTGATCTTGCTGTTCGCAACGTTGAGGCTCGTTACCGAAGTCCACTCCGACGCCGTCCACATTCGTTTCGCTCCGATGCGAGCCAAACGTATCCCATACGACAACATCGCCTCAATGGAGGTTCGCACGATTCGTCCGATCCGCGATCTTGGAGGATGGGGGGTCCGCCACGGGAAGAGCGCCAAAGGTTATCTGGCCCGCGGCAACCAGGCCGTCTGGCTCAGCACGCTCGACGGTCGGGATATCGTTATCGGCACCGAGCAACCCGACCAGTTCGAGTCGGCGCTTCGAACCTGGCTGCCCACCTAGACCGCTAGCCGAGCACGCGAGTTAGGCTCGGCGCTGGCCTAAATGGAGTTGATCGATGCCTGGCGTCCAACGATTGAGCCGGCGAGTATTCCTCCGGCAATTTGGGACCACTTCTTTCGCCATCGCCGTTTTCGGCCTATCGGCTTGCTCCGCATCGGAACCTGGTGTCAAGTCATCGGCCACACCCGCTACCGGCTCGATGACAGCGGAAGATCTCTCGACGACCACGACATCACCGCCAACCGTTTCCACGGTCTCCGGAGCACCCCTGACCTACCGGCGAGTGAAGCTGGGATCCGTTTCTGCCTACATCCTTGTCCGTTCGGGGAGCGCGGCCATTGTCGACACAGGTGTGGCCGGCAGCGCCTCTGACATCGAAGCCGGTCTGCGAGGGGCAGGCCTCAGCTGGAATGACGTTGAACACGTGGTGCTGACCCACCGGCACCCGGACCACATCGGTAGCGCGGAAGCCGTGTTGATGGCTACCGCTGAGGCAACTGCCTACGCGGGAGAAGCTGATCTTCCGCATATTCCCGCTCCGCGCCCCATCATCCCGGTCGCCGATGGTGACGAGGTGTTCGGACTACAGGTCATTCACACACCAGGTCACACACCCGGTCACATCTGCGTTCTCGACCCCACCGAGGGGATCCTGGTGGCGGGCGATGCTCTGAACGGCGCCGACGGCGGTGTAATCGGACCGAATCCCTCGTTCACGCCGGACATGGACTTGGCCAACCAGTCGGTGAAGAAACTCGCCGGGTTCTCATTTGAGACCGTCCTCTTCGGACACGGCGAACCCGTGGAAATCGGGGCAGGCTCGCTGGTAGCGGCTCTGGCCGCAGATCTCTGAACGACATCAAGCCCTGTGCGTCGCGATGAGTTCCTGCTTCAGTTCGAGGAGTGGCCTGGTCACGGACACGTGGTAGGTGTGAGGGTTGACCAACCGGCGGACTCCGGTGTCGAGGCGCTCCAGGTCGGCGGTCCTGTGGCGACGGGCGACATGGATATCGCCCAAAGCCGCCACAACCTGTCCCTGTTCGACGACGGGCTCCAGCAGTGGTTCAACCGCCGACACCTTTTCCTCGGTGAGTATGCGTCCTACTCCGGGCCGGATCGGGTGCAGAATCTCCAGCGGCCGATCTTCGAGTTTCTCTTCTCCACGCGCGATGACGTCCGCAGTTGCGATCCCCCGCTCGTCATAGAGCCGCCAGAGTGATTTGACCCCCGGCAACGCCAGCTTGTCCGGCGAGTCTGAGATCTTGATCGCCGGCCGCCATTCGCCTCCATCGTCTTTGACGGCAACCGCCTTGTAGACGCCATCAAAACTGGGATCGCCGTCCGAGGTTGCCATCCTCGACCCGACGCCGTACACGAGTCGAGCAAGCATGGCGTCAACGTCGAGTCCGTAGCGGGGCGCCTCTTCGACGATCTGATTCCGGATCTGCCATATCGTCAGTTCATCAAGTTGACTGGACAGCACGATCGAGGTGTCGGCGAATCCGGCTGCATTCAAGATCGCCGCCGATCGCACCGCGAGGTGGGCGAGATCCCCAGAGTCGAGCCTGATTCCGACCGGTCGATGTCCCCGCTTCTTCAACTCCTCGAATACCTTGATGGCATTGGGTACCCCGGATTCCAGGGTGTTGATCGTATCGACCAGCAACAGACAGTCGTCTGGGTAGACGTCCGCGTAGGCTCGAAACGCTTCGATTTCACCACCGGCGATGGCCATGAACACCTGCACCATCGAGTGTCCGTGGGTGCCTTTAGAGGGAATGCCCAGCTCGTGAGAAATGCCAACATTGGATGATGAATCTGCGCCACCGATAAGGGCCGATCGAGAGGCTCCAACGCCACCGAAACCGTGGGCACGCCGCAGCCCGAACTCCAGAACAGATCCTCCATGCGCTGCTTCCACCACTCGAGATGCTTTGGTGGCAATGAGAGCCGCATAGTTGAGGTGGTTCAACAGCGAGGATTCGAGAAGCTGAGCAAGAACGAGCGGGCCTTCGACAACGGCAATGGGTGTGTTGCGATGCACGACTCGCCCCTCGGGCACCGACCAGAGAGAGATTCCGTCGAACCCGCCGACCCGACCTATCCACTCGAGGAAGTCCTCCGCGAACAGTCCCCCTCCGGTGCCGTCACGAAGCGAGCGCAGAGCTTCGATAGCCTGATCATCGAAGGTGGCTCGGCCAAGCCAATCAACAAACGGAGCCAATCCTGCGGCGACAACGTAACCCGCCTGATGGTTCCCGTAGTCGGGATAGGCCCGGAATGAATGCTCGAAACGGGCGAGCCGATCTCCGAGCCCACAGCGGAAGTACAGCTGCGCCATCGTCAGCTGATAGTGGTCTGTGAACAGAATGCCGGTACTCAACACCCTGCGAACTGTAACCGTATGCTTGGTGGATGATCAGCTATGACGAAAAGAAGGCGTTGATCGTCGTCGACATGCAGAATGACTTCGCCGACGTCAACGGAAGCCTCTACGTCTCCGGAGGTGAGGATCTCGTTGGGCCGATCAATCGGGAGATCGTCCGTGCAACGGCAGCCGGCGCGTTCGTGGTCTATACCCAGGACTGGCACCCGCCGACAACTCCTCACTTCGAGAAAGATGGCGGCATTTGGCCGGTCCATTGCGTTGGAGGCACCACTGGGGCGGACCTACATCCTCGTCTGCTGATTGCCGGACCCGTTGTGCGAAAAGGGGTTGATGGTGAGGATGGCTACTCCGGTTTCACCATGCGAGACCCAATCACGGGTGACGGAGCTCCGACGGAACTCACCGGGCTCCTGCAACGACAGGCCATCGAGTCGACCATCGTCGTTGGACTGGCGCTGGACTACTGTGTCGGCGCGACGGCCCTGGACTCAGTCGCCGCCGGGTTCAACACGGCGACATCGGTTTCGCTCACTGCAGCCGTCGACCTCCAGCCGGGGGACGGTGAGACGATGATCGCCGATCTGCGTTCCGGCGGAGTCGCACTGATCTGACGAGACCAGACCGAGTCTGGATCGCCAATGGCAATCGAAGGGTGAACACCGATTCCGACCCGTCGTGATCGTACGTCAG
>CBDTUP010000097.1:0-8443 GCA_965363685.1 uncultured bacterium
TGCTTCGGCACTTCCGGGTGGCGGGCACGAACACGGCGGAGGCATGGACTTCTAGTCCAGAGTGGCTAGTAGCGAGTAGCTGGTCGCAAGTACCAGAACAGCAGGGGTCCTTCGGGACCCCTGCTGCGCGTTCAAGTCTCGTCGACGGGGAGGTGGGCGCCGGCGACGATGTCGGTGATCTTCTGCCGATGCTTGTCGTATTCGTGATCGAGCATGCTGTAGACCGTGTGATCCGTCCAGGTTCCGCGTATCTTCAGCTCTTCGCGAAGGATCCCTTCGCGCACGAAACTGAGTTTTTCGGCCACGCGCTCGCTGGCGCGGTTACCGATCGCGATGCGCAGCACGATGCGGTGCATCTTCAGCTGGTCAAAACCCACTTGAACGAGTCGAGCGGTTACTTCAGTTGCCGTTCCCTGGGAGGTGTGGTCGGAGCGAACCCAGTAGCCGATTTCGCCGGTGCGGAATCCCCGCGAGACGAACCAGATCGACACATTTCCCAGATGCCGGTCCTTCTCGGCGTCGCGAGCGCGGATGCTGAAATCGTAGGCGCGGGTGTCCTTCCAAGACTTCATCGACTCGCGAACAAAATGGCTGGCTTCGATACGGCCGTAGGCGAGGTGAGCCCAGGGCAACCACTGGTGGAGTTCGTCAATAGACCCCCGGACCGCATCGACTAGGGCGTCCACGTCGCGCCGCCGGAACGGCCGGAGAACGTATCCGCCCGTATAGATCGGGTCCTGACTCAACTCCATTCCGGTAGAGCCTATCGGGTCGTACCATGGAGCGCGGTATGTGGGATCGACTTCCAGGCATTCAGAGCGACGAGCCGGCTGATACCGGAACAGACCGTGCCGCCGTGCTGGTTCCGCTTTATGCCGACGAGTTGGGCGACGTCCGGGTGGTTCTGACGAAGCGCCCGATGACGATGCCCACCCATGCCGGGCATATTGCCTTTCCCGGTGGCCGACCGGATCCCGACGACGGTGGTCCGGTGGGGACAGCACTCCGGGAAGCTGAGGAGGAGGTCGGCATCTCTCCCGATTCGGTTGAGTTGATGGGGTTTCTGCCCACGATTCATACGGTGGAGTTCACGCTGTTCGTGGTCCCGGTGGTGGGTCGCCTCCCCGGCGTGCCTGAACTGCGGCCCTCGCCACGCGAGGTCGAGAAGGTCCTGTTGCCACGGGTGGAAGACCTCGCTGATGATTCGGCCTGGCGCTTCGAGCTGTGGCAAGGTCGCAAGGTGTGGTTCTACGAACTCGAAGGCGAGATCCTCTGGGGCGCTACCGCCAAAATGGTCCGCGACCTGGTCGGCCTCTCTTAGCTTCCTGTCAATCCGGGGGGTCAAAAACAAGGCGCGCGATTGACAGGAATCCCGGCGCTTGTTTCGTGTCAATCGGGTGCGTCGGAAATGGGGTGCTCGATTGACACGAACACGAGGGCATTCCAATCAGAGCGTTTGAGTGGTAATTGCTCATCATGGACCGCGTATCAATAACCCATCCCGAGGACCTCGCAGCTACTCAACACGGTTTGATCACACGCCGGCAGCTTGTGGAACTGAACGTGTCGCCGGGGGTAATCAGTCGGCGACTTCAGAGCGGGACGCTGGTTCGGGTGGACACCGGGGTGTATCGATTGCGCGGTTCTTTTGAATCGCAAGAGCAGCAACTGATGGCAGCAGTCTTGGTTGTTGGTCCGGACGCGGCGGTCTCCCACCAGTCCGCCGCCCATCTTTGGGGCCTTCTGGAGAGAGCCCCCGACAAGCCGCATGTTTCCGTGGTTCGAGGCAGGTGGAGAAACAAGCCGTTCCATGTCCACCGTTCGACCGATCTGGGTTCGGATCATGTGGGCGTCGCTCGCGGAATCCCGACGACCCTTCCGGCACGAACGGTCCTGGATCTCGGAGCCACAGCCTCCCCGAGGACGGTGGCAGCCGCATTCGGAACAGCTCTGCGTGATGGGCACGCAACGCTCGAAGAGATGGAGTCGATGCTATTGGACCTCGGGAGGCAGGGACGGGCCGGGGTCGGGGCCGCGTGGCGAGTGATCGAGGAGAGGCGACGGTGGGTGAGCACACACGAGAGTGTTCTTGAAGACGAGTTCCGAAGGATCGTCGACGGTGCGTCACTCCCGCGACCTGCGACGCAGTGTGAGATCCGAGATGATCGAGGTGCATTCCTAGGGAGGGTGGACTTCGCATATCCAGAACGACGGCTGGTGATCGAGATCGACGGCTACCGCTACCACAGTGATCCTGCATCGTTTGCTCGAGATCGGAACCGACAGAACCGGCTGTTGCTTGCCGGGTACAAGATCCTCAGGTACACGGCCAAGGATCTGCGGGAAGAGCAGACCCGGGTTGCAGCCGAGATTGCACGCTCTCTTGCGTGACCCCGAGTTTCCGGTCAATGCAGAGCGTCAGAAACGTGGTGTTCCATTGACAGGAACCCGGCGCCCCAGTTCCTGTCAATCGTGAGTAGCAATTCCGGCGCCCTCGATTGACAGAAACGTCAACCAATCTGGCTTTGCCTAGCGGGGCCGTCCCAGGCATAATGTGTCGTTCCCTTTCCCCCTAGGAGTCACCTCATGGAACTCACCCTGCGCGCCGAGACCGGTCGCCCCACGGGTAGCCGACCAGCGCGCCGGCTGCGCCGCGAGGGTCTAATCCCCGCCACCGTCTATGGCCGTGAAGCGGAGCCCATCTCCGTGGCGGTCAACGCTCGCGAGCTCCACGCCGCGCTCCACACTGAGGCCGGCGTGAACGCTCTCATAACTCTCGAGGTCGAAGGTGGAAAACCCCTCCTGACGATGGCGAAAGAAATCCAGCGTCACCCTTTCCGCTCCGAGTACTCCCACGTCGATTTCCTCGCTATCTCCCTCACCGAGAAAGTCGGGGCCGATGTGGCAATTCACTTCGAGGGTGAGCCTGTCGGCGTTCGCCTCAACGAGGGAATCATTGAGACCCTCCGGAACTCGGTTGCCATCGAAGCCTTGCCGCAGGAGATCCCGTCGGCTATCACCCTCGACATCTCCAACCTCGACATCGGCGACACTCTGAAAGTCTCGGATCTTCCCGAACTCGATGGTGTCGAAGTCCTCGATGATCCGGATGCACCGGTCGTGACCGTGGTCGTTCCCGCCGCCGTCATCGCCGAGGAGGAGCCCGAAGAAGGCCTCGAGGAAGGTGTCGAAGGTGAAGAGCGTGCTGAGCCTTCTGAGGAAGAGGAGAGCAGCGACGAGTAGTCGTCGCCGTTCGACTCCGCCCCTGCTGGTCGTCGGACTCCGAAATCCCGGTCGCAAATACGAAGGAACCCGGCACAACGTCGGTGCAGAGATCGTCGATATCCTCTCCGAGCGATGGGCCGCGCCGTTCAAAGGCGGTCCCACTCGGGTGAATGGTGAGCTTGCGGCTCACCGCATCGACGATCGCCGCATCGTGCTGCTCAAGCCGTACGCGTATATGAACGAGTCGGGAAGGGTGGTTGTATCGGCTCTCCGGTACTTCAAGGCTGAGATCGACGACCTGCTGGTCGTTCACGATGACATCGATCTTCCGTTTGCGCGGTTGCGTCTGCACGCGGGACGCGGCGCCGGCGGTCACAACGGCATCAAGTCGGTGGTCGACTCGACGTCCTCTAGTGAATTCTGGCGCCTGAAGGTCGGGGTCGGCCGTCCGCCGGGCCGGATGGATCCCGCCGATTTCGTGCTTCGGCAGTTCTCGAAGGATGAACGCGAAGAGGTCGACTTCCTGGTTCGGGACGGCGCCGACGTAGTCGAGCGCTTCCTGTTGGATCCGGATGCGGCAGTGGAGATGGCGTCGTTGAGGCGCTCGCCGCAATGAAACGGCGTTTTCGGAGTCGCCTCCTCCTGGTTGTCATCGCGTTGCTGGGTCTTTCCAACGTCGCGGCTATCTGTTTCGGCTCGGGAGCGCACAAGGTATTCACCCACGCCGATGGATTCATCATCCTCGACTCCACCGGCGCACTGTTCGGCACGACCGACGACGGCGAGAGCTGGGAACCAACGCGCAGCCTTCCTCGCGAGCGGACCAAGTACGCCGACGAGGTTTGCGTCGACTCGGGGTGTTATCGGATTCGCTCCGACCGTCTCGGGATCGAAGCAGGGTCGGGCGATAGCTGGTCGACCGTCTGGGAGTACCCGGCCGGGCGAGTGAGCTATTTGGGCAGGCAGCTTCCCGGATTGTGTGGTGATGGCCACGCCGAAATGGGGCTTATCGGGATGGCTCCCACCTATGAAGGCAGTCGCTGGCAGATTGTCGTGGCTGCTGGGCCGGACGGTGTGATGGGCCTCGACAACAGTGGTGACTGGGTGCGCGACGTCTACACCGAACCGGCTTCGGAAACGGCCGGCTTGTCGGACGTCTACCTGGTGCCCGAACTGCTGGCGACCGGGCTCGTCTTGCTCGGTATCGCTCTGGTGTTCGGCTACCACGATCGATCCGAGGTTGCCGGCGCAATTCTGGCTTCTTCCCTCGGTTGGGGCGGAGTCGCGCTGATGTGGCATATCGGCCAGGGATTAGGCATAACCTCAACACTCGCACTATTCGGATTCTCGTCGCTTCCACTCCTCGCGCTCGGAGGCTGGTGTTTGAACCGATATTGCGACCTCGGCGAGATCATGGTCGGTGCCTTCTTCGGTGGGGCAATCGCCATATCGATGGCGGGGATCGAGATGTCACATGGCGACTTCAGCTTCGGCATCGTCCTCTCGATCATCGGTCTGATCGTTCTGGCGTCTGCGACGGTGGCTGCGCGCGATCAGATCGGAAACTGGCCGCTCGCTCTCCTGGATTGGCTGGTGATAGTGGCCCTACTGGTGGTCGGCGGTCTGTTGGTGCTGGGTGTCTACTCGGTGTGGGTGTGGGGATGGATCGAATCGCGCCTCGTGGCCGACGGTCTGGTCTTTGCTGTTGCACTCGGGTCAGTCTGGTCGGCGCGCAAGATCTGGTTGCGGCGTGGCGACCTGGCCTCCCGGGAGACATTCGAGGGCGCACGGAACGGATAGCCTGGGGACATGGCTGATTACGTAGGAGCGCTCGATTCAGGAACTACCAGTACCCGTTTCATGATCTTCGATCGGCAGGGTCGGGGGGTCGCGGTCGATCAGAAGGAACACCGTCAGATCTTCCCCCAACCGGGTTGGGTTGAGCATGATCCGATTGAGATCCGTGATCGGATGTTCGAGGTCATTGACGGTGCGCTCGCCGAAGCTGGTCTGACTGCCGAGGACCTCGTGTCTGTCGGGATCACGAACCAGCGGGAGACGACTGTCGTGTGGGATCCGGTGACCGGAGTTCCGCTGCACAATGCAATCGTCTGGCAAGATACGCGGACGGCGGACCTCGTGGCCGATCTTGGTGGAAAAGTCGGTCAGGATCGCTTCCGCTCCAAAACCGGACTACCTCTGGCCACCTATTTCGCCGGTCCAAAGCTGACCTGGCTGCTTGACAACGTTCCCGGGTTGAGGGACGCCGCAAACGAGGGGCGGGCAGTATTCGGGACCATCGATTCGTGGGTTGTCTGGAATCTGACCGGCGGCGTCGAGGGCGGCGTCCACGTGACTGACGTGACTAATGCCAGTCGCACGATGCTGATGGATCTGGCCTCTCTCGAGTGGGACGACGAGTTGTTGGAGGCGATGCGGGTTCCTTCGGCGATGCTGCCCGAGATTGTGCCGTCCGTCGGACTAGTCGGAATGGCGACCGGGGGACTCGCCGGTGTGCCGGTCGCAGGAATTCTCGGTGACCAGCAGGCTGCGCTTTTCGGTCAGACCTGTTTCGCTCCCGGCGATGCCAAGAACACATACGGAACCGGCTGCTTCATGCTCCTCAACACGGGCACGACCCCGGTGCACTCCGAGGCCGGTCTGCTGACAACGGTCGCATATCAAATCGGCCCGGAACCTCCGGTCTACGCGCTCGAAGGTTCAATCGCGATGGCAGGCGCTCTGGTGCAGTGGCTGCGTGACAATCTGCGGATCATCGATCGTTCCGAGGAGGTAGAGGTTTTGGCCGGCTCGGTTGAGGACAACGGTGGTGTCTACATTGTCCCTGCTTTCAGCGGATTGTTTGCACCGCACTGGCGAAGCGACGCACGTGGTGTCATCGCCGGTTTGACCCGTTTCGCCACCGATGCTCATCTGGCCCGGGCTGTTCTTGAAGCCACTGCCTTCCAGACCCGTGAAGTCCTCGACGCGATGCGTGCAGACAGCGGCGTCGAGTTGACCGGCCTCAAGGTTGACGGTGGGATGGTCGTCAACGGCCTGCTGATGCAGTTCCAAGCCGACATCCTCGATGTTCCGGTAGTTCGACCGCTTGTCGCTGAGACGACCGCGCTGGGAGCCGCCTACGCCGCCGGTCTGGCCGTGGGCTACTGGGATGATCTGGCCGATCTGCAGGCGAACTGGGCCGAAGACATGTCCTGGCAGCCGCGAATGGAGCGCCGGGAACGAGAATCGTCACTCGTTTTGTGGAAGAAGGCCGTTCAAAGAACACTCGACTGGGTTGAGTAGGAAGCCAATTGGCGCCACCTAGCGTGGCGGCCGATCGCGGAGAGTGACTAGTCTGATCGGGCGTTTTGCCAATAGTCCTCCCGATGCACTTATGCGATGCCGATTAGTCCTTATGAGGGAAATGCCACGCGCTGGTGGGCGCATGATCGGCATCACTGCCACGATTGTTGTCCTCTTTGGCGCGTTCGCTTTTCTCCTGGCCCGTTCCTCGGCCGTTTCCACCGTGTCTGAGCGCTCCCTCATGCTCAACGCGGTTGATCGAGCCATCGCAGACGCCGACGCCGCACATCTTCTCGCAGGACAATCACTGCTGCTGGCGGTCGACGCCACGGCCGGTCTGGCGCAAGAAGAGGACGTTGTCGGGGCAATCGCCAATGCCCGGTTGAGGTTGGCTTCCCTCGAGGTCATTGCGACCGAATTGGAGTCGACTGAGAGCGGTGCGGTCGGCCGCTTCGTCGGTACCTCGGCAGCCTTCCTGGACACCCTTGAAGCCGCCAATCTGGCAGGTGCCAAGGCGGTCGCCCAGTCTCAGATGTCGACGGCGCACGAGACCGTCATCGACGTTCTCAGCGACCGACGGGCTTCTGAAGTGGAAGGTATCACTATGGCCGCCGACGAGGCAGGTGTGGCTGCCACCGCTTCCGCCTTTGTCGTGTCCTTGGCCATACCGCTGGTCTTGTTGCTCGGTTATCGGTTGCTGGCCCGCCGGCAATTGCGCCGGGCCGAGGCGACCGCACGGAAGGACGCGGAAGATGATGCCTATAGGGCCAAGGATCAGTTTCTTGCCCATGTGTCCCACGAACTGCGCACACCGCTGACGGGGATCTCCGGCTTCGCGCATGTGCTGGAAGAAGGCTCGCTCTTCGACCCGGTGACTGGTCTCGAACTCGTGAACTTGATCATCAACCAGGCCGGCGAACTGAATCGGATGGTCGATGACCTGCTCGCGGCGTCCAGGTTGGACACCGGCTCACTTTCGATCGATATCGAGGCCGTCGATGTCGTAGCCGCCATCAACGGTGTGGTTCCAACCTTCGAGCGCTTCGGAGCGAGTATCCCTGTGCAGGGTCCTCAGCTCAGCGCGCTGGCAGATCCCTTGCGGCTGAAACATCTCTTGACGAGCCTGCTCGCCAACGCCATAACCCACGGAGCGCCGCCACTCGTCGTCTCAGTCGTTCCGTCCGGTGAGATGATTGAGATATCTGTAGTTGACCATGGCGAAGGCGTTCCGTCTGAGTTGGAATCGGTTCTGTTCGAGCGGTTCGTGCATCAGGGAGACCGGCCGTTGCTCGTCGGCAGCGTGGGTCTCGGCCTCGCCATCGCCCGCGATCTCGCCCGGAGAATGGGTGGGAACATCCGTTATGAGAGGACGGCGTCGGAAACGCGCTTCGTGCTCGAATTGCTGGCCGCGCCGGACGTCGACAAGGAACAGTTCGATGACCACATGGCGCTTGGGGGCGGGCAATGATCCGCCTGCGCCTGTGGATAGCACTCACTCTCGTAGTTTCTGCGCTGCTAGGACCAGCGATGCCGGTGTTCGCCAATCAGAGTGCCCTCTCCATGGATGTGTCGATCACCGATCCCCTGGACGACGATGGGTTGGGCATCCTCAGGGTCGACGTGACCAACATCTCGGATGATGACGTGACCGACGTCAAGCTGTCGCTCACGCTTCCGGGTGCTATTGCGCTGAGCGGAGTTGAAGCAGGGATACTCGATTGCGAATGGTCGGACGGTTCTGCCAAATGCGGTAGCGTCGAACCGCTGGCTCCTGGAGGGGTCGCCTCGGTGCTCTTTGGGATCAGTGCGACGGGTGCGGGCAACGAGACGGCGACCGTCACCGTCCACCTTGCAGCGGGGAGTAGCCAGTCAAACGTGGTCCTCAAGATCGCGCTTCCGGACGGGCCACCTC
>CBDTUP010000098.1:0-8394 GCA_965363685.1 uncultured bacterium
GCACGAATTATGCTTCCGGGAAGGATATATTTTAATTCGCAATACTGGCGTGCCGATGAATCTGCTTAATACCCAGCAAGTGATAGGAACTCACCGGGCGAATAACACGCGCCCGGTTGTCCTTGAGGTTGACGGTAACGTTCTCGCCGGTTCCGGTGCCGTAGTACCAGAACGTCAGCGCTTGGCCGTCGGTCCAGTCCTGGCCGAGCGCGAAGTCGCGGGAGAACGTCGCGTTCGATCCGCCTGCCGTGATCGGTTTGCCGTCGAAAGTCTCGCCGTTGAAGGGAACGGGTGCGTCGCAGTCGACGCCGATGTCCGTCGCTGGGAAGTGAAAGACGAGGTCGGTCAGGCCGTCACCATTGACATCTTCCTCGTGACGCTGGACGATGCCTGTCTTCTTGTTGACGTGCGACTCCGTTGCGTTCCCGAAGGCGACGGTGGTGTGGTCGACGGTGGTGGCGTCGAAGTCGGGTGTGCTGAGGAGGTTGACGGGAACGATCGCGTTGCCCCGGCCGCACTCGTTGCCCTGCACGTCGATGTCCACCGCGAGCGGTCCCTCCACCTGCAGCACGCCCTCGAACGAGTCCTGCCCGGGACGTGCCAGAGCATCAGCGTCGGCTAGCTCCGGGTTGGACAGCGTGACGTTTTCGGAGGCGTCCCAGTTGTACGGGAACCGCTCGAAGTCGTCGAGCAGAAGCGGATCGTAGGGGTCGTTCTCGATGATGGTGGCTCGTGCCTGCAGAGCGAACCCTGCTTCGACGTCGACCGGGTTGGCGAGACGCAGGATGATGGTCTCGGCCGCCTCCCACTTGGTGTCGTCGATCGTTGCGAGCGGGAAGCTCAGCTGAGAAGCCCCACCGTTCACGAAGGTGAGGGTGCCGCTCGTAGGGGTGTAGTCCCGCTCGGGAGTAGCTGAGGCCATCTCGGTGGCGTAGTCGACCGACACCTGAGCTGGATCGTCACTGTTCATGGGCCGGTTCAGCTTGACGACGATGTCGCCCGTTGCTCCTTCGTCGATCTCGTAGTTGGTCGAGGCAAACGTGACTGAGAGGGGAGGGATCTCCGCAACTCCATACACCTCGACCTGGTCGACGTAGAAGGTCCGGCCGGCGCCACCGGTGCTGAGCATCCCGAGGGCCCATCCGTGGACCTGAGCCAGACCGAGTCCATCGTTCGGAGCGCCGTTGCCGATTTCTTTGCGAGTGAACTCGCTGAATGGCAACTCGAGGAGCTGCCAGCCGGTGAAGTCATCGGTGAAATTGAAGACGAACCGTTCTGCGTCGTCGGTCGTGGATCCCGGGTTCCGATTGTCGAGAAGATCGACGAACAAGCCCGTGCCTGTGTCCTGACCGAAGAACCAGAAGCGTATGCCTTCGTAGCTGCTCCAGTCTTGTGGTGTCCACGTGTCGACTGCGTCGTTCTCGAACGCATGTGTGAACCCGGCGAAGACCACTACGTTTCCGCTCAGCGCCATCACGTCGTTGCCTGCGCCGGATCCCGGGACGGGTGCGGGCGGGGTACCTGTCGTGGCGATTGATACTGGGCTTCCGTCGCTGAAGGTGAGGAAGCCGATTGCGTTGCCGTCGCCGTCGGTGCCGTTCGGCAGACCGTTCTCAAAGTCGTCGATCATCTGGCTGGGCACCGTGAGGGGTCCGGTGGAAAAGGCCCAGTAGTCGGTGCGGAAGTTGACGTCGCTCCCTGAATTGCCGATCACCGCAATGACGGCGTTGATCAGCTGTCCGTTCCCGCCGGAAGAGGTGGGCACTGCGTCGAGGGACCCATTGCCTCCTGTGAAGAATGAGTTGTCGTCGAAAAAGTCAGCGAGCGGAATACTCACCAGCTGCCAGCCACCGCCGGCAACTGCGCATGGTCCGGTGGCCGACACGACACAGTCGTACTGGAACTCATCGTCGACTGCGGCGTCGGCGAGGTCGTCGCCAGTGTCGTCGTCCTGGAGGTTGATCTCCAGGGTGTAGTCCTGGCCGGCGTCGGGGTTGATCCAGAAATTGAAATGGTCCATCCCCGAAAGGTCGGTTGGGTTGGTGCGCCCGAAGCCGCCGAAGAACCCGGGCACGCCGCCCGAGCCCCAGCCCGTCTCCAAGGATAAGGCTCCCCCGTCCGACGGAGGGAGATCGACTGCGTTTGCGGCGATACCACCACCGCCGACCGAGCCTCCGAACGCAAACCACCCGTTGCCGAATGGATCACCGTGTTCCATGTCATCGAACACAGTCGTGTCCGCTGCGGCCGGTATCGCGGGCACCGCCACCAGCACCGACATGATCAGAGCCATGACGGCCAACGTCGTAAGACTCCTGTACTTGTTCCCGTTTCGCCCCTTCATTTCATTCTCCTTGTCCGTGGCACGAACGCCTCCGCTGGTTCGTCCCACATCGCACCTGGTCCTTGCCGGTCGCCGCTCAATCACTCAGGCTGATCTCATCCGACCTCCGTGGCAGCCGGCAGGCGCAGTGCGCCGCACGACTCTCGAACGACGAGTTCGACCGGCAGGATCTCGATGATCGGTGCCGCTGCTAATCCGTTCACCAGGTCGTTCAAGAGATGGACGGCGCGGACGCCGGTTTGCGTGACGGGCTGGCGGATGGTCGTGAGCGTAGGAACCGAGTTCTCAGAAGCCGGAAGCCCGTCGAATCCCACCAAGGCCATGTCCTGGGGAACCGCAATGCCCTCCTCACGCAGCGCCTGCAAAGCGCCGAATGCCATAGAGTCGGAAGCAATGAACACCGCGTCGGGCCTGCCGGGGATCAGTTGTTGCATCGCTGCGTATCCACTCTTCTCGGAGAAATCCCCGTCGGCGCGAAGCTCGGGGAGAAGGGCCTTTCCGCAAATGGCGAGGCCCTCGACAAAACCGTTCATTCGGTCGAGGCCGGCCGTTGTCGAGACCGGCGCTCCAATGAGACCAATGCGTTCGTAACCCAGGCCGCACAGGTGGGTGGCGGCTTGAAGTGCGCCGCCCCGATTGTCGACATTGACGTGGCTGATACCGTCGACGTCCGGTCGTCCCACCATCACGATTGGGATTTCGCCACTTGGAACCCTCGCCAGCAGGGGGTCCGCCATTCGAGTCGCAGTGAGAATGAGCCCATCGAGGAAGCGAGAGCTGACGACCCGCGGGTACAGCTCGCTTTCCTCTGCCTCGTCTTGGAACAAGAAGAGCGAAAGTATGTTTCCCGCCCGATTGCTGGCGGTGCTGATCCCCTGGATCAACCGCGAGAAGTATGGGTCCTCAAAGACCCTGTGCACCCGGCTGGGGATGACGAGACCGATGACGCCGCTTCGGCCTGAGACCAGCGTCCTGGCGGCCACGTTCGGCGTGTAGCCGGTGCGGGAGATGACATCCTGAACCCGTTCTCGGACTTCTGGACGGACGCTCGCCTGGTCGTTGATAACGCGTGATACCGTGGAGCGAGAAACCCCTGCCAGCCGACCGATGTCCTCAAGTGTGAGGTTCGCTTCTAAACCTCCAGTTCGGGAGAGCTCCTTGGGAGCGCTCCCGAACATACAACTACGCCGCTATACAGTCAACTTGACGATCTCTTGCGCGCTCCTCTATATTCCCTGGGAGCGCTCCCAGGGATTCCTGGGAACGCTCCAGTAGGAGGATTTCTATGGAGAAGGGTCAAGACACTTCGCGCGACGCGCCAAGGCGAGTCATCCTGCGAGGCCGTCTTCAAGGTGGGGCTGTTATCGCAGCGCCACTCGGGCCCATTCCAATGGCTTGGGGAC
The DNA here is from genome assembly GCA_965363685.1 of uncultured bacterium. GTDB lineage: Bacteria > Actinomycetota > Acidimicrobiia > Spongiisociales > JAHEDJ01 > JAHEDJ01. The sequence goes on from CBDTUP010000098.1 coordinate 3,748, forward strand.
TTCGGGTTCCCCTGCCGAGCAGACCTTCCTTCTCGTACGCTCGAGTCCAGGCGTCGCCCTCGGTTCAGCGGATGGTCACTAGTGGCATCCGCATTACCAATCCCCAATCCTCGTCGATAGGGTGTTCACAGCGCGGCTCGACTGAATCCAAGGAGACGTGCAATCGAAACACCCGATCTGATGATGGAACCGAACACCCAGTAGTTCACAGAGGAGGTTGAACTTTGAAAAACAAGAGAACCCTATTCATAGCGCTGTTTGTCGTATTGGCGCTCGTGCTAGCCGCCTGCGGTGGTGACAGCACCGACACGACGGCCGGCGACACCGGCGACACCACGGCGGACGGCGGCGATACCGGTGGAGAAGAGGTCACCCTTCGGGTGCTCGCCCATCAGAACCCGGCGTTCGTCACCTATATGGAGGACTTCAACAAGAGATTCCAGGACGCCAATCCTGGAGTTACGGTGGAGATGACTGTCGTGGGTCAAGGTGACATGGCCAGCGCCATCAATACCCGGACCTCGGCCAACGATGTGGACGTCATCGACTTCTGCGCCGGCCCCTGTTCTGCGTTCTCCAACGGGATCCAGGACTACATGGGCGAGAACTACGGTGAGAAGCCCGTCTGGCAGCAGCTGATCGAAGCCGGTCTCCTCATGGACCTCACCGACGAGCCGTTTGTGGCGAACTTCGACGAAACCGCAGTGGCGGACGCCGGGACGTTCAACGACCGCGTGTACGCGGTGCCCATGGGCCGCGTTACCTACAGCGGCATGTTCGTTAACGAGACACTGCTTGCGGATGTGGGAGTTACCACCCCGACCACCTGGAGTGAACTGGTCTCCGTCTGCGAGGCAGTCATCGACTCCGGCAACGAGTGCATGACGGTCGGCGGTGGCGACGGCTGGCCGATCTTCGTCGGCGCCAGCGGCCTCCTCGGCTCCATCTTCCCGGACCAGGCGGCGCTTGCCGAAGGTCTGTGGGCGGGCGAGATCAAATGGAACGAAGGCAAGGGCCTCGAAGCCATCGAGAAGTTCCAGGTCTTCGCCACCGAGATGCTCGAGCAGGGCGTCACCGGTCTGGGCCATGACGAAGCCACCGCCCGGTACGCCGGCGGCGACGTGGCCTTCATGCCCACCGGTATGTGGCAGGCTCCCAACCTGGAGTCCTTCGAGCCGACGTTCGACTGGACCTACGTCCCGTTCCCCGGCAGCGACACCGTCGCAGACAACCAGTACCTGTGGGGCAAGTACGACATGAGCTGGATGATTGCGTCGGATACGCCTAATCCGGACGTGGCCAAGGCCTACGTGGCCGCGCTGGCCGATACGACCGAGTACCAGACCTACCTGGATGCTGTCGGCTTCCTGCCGACCCAGCCAACCGCTTCACTCAACAGCAAACTGGGCGACGCAGTGGCCGACCTTGTGCCGGCCTACCGAGTCGGTCTAGAGCAGTACTGGGTGTCGCCGAGCGGCGCCGGCCAGTGGGCCGACGGAAGACAAGCAGCCTCGTGGTTTGCACCGTTCAACGAATGGACCGACGCCACCGAGCTCGCTAACCAGATTCAGGCCGATCTCGACGCTGGACTCGAGAGCTAAAACTCGGACTGACACTCCATCGGGGTGGGCTCCCGCGCTACGGTGGGAGCCCACCCTGGAGTGACAACAGAAGACATGAGGAGGTATCCGTGGCGCTGATGGAGAAGAGCTACCTGTTCGGCAGTAAGGGCCGCTGGAGCCGATTAACGCCCCTCTATCTCCTGGTTCCAGGGGTCCTCCTCTACTTCATCATCGCCCTCGGTCCGTCAATGGCGACGGCGGTGCTTTCCTTCACCGATATCAGCGGACTCAGGGGCGCCACCTTCGATTGGATCGGTCTCGACAACTACCGGGAGTTTCTCTTTGAGGGACTGGCGTCGCGTGACAACATCGCCGCCACCGGTCGCACACTGCTTTTCTCCGTAGTCGTCACCTTCGTCCAATTCACACTCGGGCTCATCCTGGCCCTGCTGGTCAACCAGAAACTCAAGGGCCGGACGTTCTTCAGGACCCTCTTCTTCATCCCGGTGATCCTGGGCGTGGTCATTCAGGGATTGATGTGGAAGCTCTTCCTGCTGCCGCGGGGAGGGCCGATGTCGATGATCTTCGGATGGTTCGGTGCGGAATCAGAGTTCCTCGGCGGTCTACCCAACGAGGCGTTCATGTGGGTCATCATCGTGCAGATCTGGGCCAACGTGGGCGTCACCATGATGATCTTCCTGGCCGGCATGCAGACGATCTCCGACGACCTCTACGAAGCGGCAAAGATCGACGGGGCATCGGGTTGGAGCCTGTTCAGGAGCATCACCTGGCCGCAGCTCACGCCCGCCATCAACACCAACTTCCTGTTGAACATCATCGGGTCGTTGCAGGCCTGGCAGCTGTTCCTCGTTTTGGTCGGGTACAAGAACGGCACCCAGGTGCTCGGCTACCTGGTCTTTGCCGAGGGCTTCGGTCAAGGCGAATCTCCGGCGTTCCGGCAAGGGTTTGCTGCAGCCGCCTCGATCGTGCTGTTCTTCCTGGTCCTCATCATCGGGTTCGCCGCCAACAAGTACGTCAGCTGGAGAGAAGAGAGGTACGTGGGATGAGTACCACCGTCGACACCCGTCTAAAGAAGATCGTCGGCACCAAGAGCGCATCCGCACGAACCCGTTGGCTCAAGATTGCATCGTACGTCATCCTGGGATCCTTCTCGATCTTCTACATCTGGCCGTTGTTCATGCTGATCAACACCTCGCTCAGGCCCTTCACGGAGTACCTGCAGGACCCGGGGGGGCTGGCGAGCGAGCCCAGCCTGGCCAACTTCTCCGAGGCGTGGGAACTGGCCAACTTCCCGCAATACATGCTCAACTCGGCGCTCTACACGGCAACCGCGACGGCGATCTTCATTGCTACGTCGCTGTTCGTGGCGTTCCCCATTGCCCGGGGCTATTTCAAAGGCAGCAAAGCGTTGCTCACGATGTACGTGGTGGCGTTGTTCCTACCCCCGGCGTTGATCCCGCAGTTCCAGCTGATCCTGAACCTCGGCCTCTACAACACCCGGCCCGGCTTCATCCTGCTGTTCCTGATCAACCCGATTGGGATGATCATTCTGGTCAACTACATGAAGTCGATCCCGAGGGAGTTGGACGAGTCGGCGGCTGTGGACGGTGCCAGCTACACGCGGTACGTGTTCAAGGTCATTTTCCCTCTGATCCGTCCGGCGGTGGCCACGGTGACCGTGCTTCATGCCATCGGTATTTGGAACGAGTTGATCCTCCCGACGATCTACCTGACCGACCCGGCCAAGTATCCGATCACGCGTGGGTTGATCGTCTTCGAAGGAGTCTATGGGAACAACTGGCCTGGGATCGCGGCAGCGGTACTGATGCTGATGATCCCGATTCTGGTGCTGTTCATGTTCTTGCAGCGATACATCATTGGCGGCCTCACCGCCGGCGCGGTCAAGGGCTAGCCGCCCTTCGAGGTCGGAGATGAGCCTTCGCCGGTAACGATTGATGACGTCCAGACGATCCTGACCCAACCGGGCAACTCCCGGCTCGTCATCGTCAAGGTGGTCACCTCCGACGACGGGCTATATGGACTCGGCTGCGCCACGTTCACTCAGCGCGTCTTCGCCGTCGAAGCCGCGATCGAACGTCATCTCAAGCCGTTCCTGGTCGGACGCGATGTCGACCGCATCGAGGAGGTCTGGCGGATGTCGATGGTGCACGGCTATTGGCGCAACGGCCCGGTGCTGAACAATGCCATCTCGGGCGTTGATCAGGCGCTGTGGGACATCAAGGGCAAGCGGGCCGGAATGCCGCTGTATCAGCTTCTCGGTGGCAAGAGCCGTGAGGCGGCGGCCGTCTACGCCCACGCCCACGGGGGCGAGCCGGCCGAGGTCGCCGACAACGCCGCCCGCTTGGTCGAGGACGGGTACCGGCATGTGCGTATCCAGATGGGTGGTTATGGGGGAGACTCCTCCGAACTGCACCGACCGAGGAACGCTCCCGGCGGCAGCTACTTCGATCCGCGCGCCTACGGTCGCAGAATGCTCGAAATGATTGATCATGTGCGGAGCAGGCTCGGGGACGAGGTCGAACTTCTGCACGATGTGCATGAGCGACTGCATCCCGTCGACGCCTTGCAGTTCTCCAAAGACGTCGAGCAATACCGTTTGTTCTTCCTGGAGGACCCTCTGGCGCCGGAGGACATCGGCTGGTTCGTGAATATCCGCAAGCAGTGCGCAACGCCGCTGGCGATGGGGGAGTTGTTCAACAACCCGCACGAGTGGCGCGGTCTGATCACCGATCGGCTCATCGACTTCGTGCGAATGCACATCAGCCAGATCGGCGGTCTCACCCCGGCACGCAACATCGCTTCCTTCGCCGACATGTATGGAATCAGGACGGCCTGGCACGGTCCCGGCGATACTTCCCCGGTCGGCCATGCTGCCAACCTGCACCTGGATGTCTGGGCACCGAACTTTGGAATCCAGGAGTGGTACCGGCCGTCGGACCTGGAGTACGAGACCTTCCCCGGACTACCGCGGGTTGAGGACGGCTACCTATATCCCAACGACCTGCCGGGGCTCGGAATCGATATTGACGAGAGGCTGGCCGCC
>CBDTUP010000099.1:0-8372 GCA_965363685.1 uncultured bacterium
GTAATGGGCCACAACAGCTATCAGCGCACAGCCTTCAGCTATCAGCTCAGATCCATTCGGCCCTGTACACGCCGTTGCAGAAGCGCGATGTTGGGGATCGGATCCAAAGGAGGTACGCACATGCACGTGCTGGTCACCTACGGCACCAAGATGGGGGGAACCGCGGAGATCGCCAAGCGAATCGCCAACACGCTGACGGAAGAGCACTTCTCGGTGACGCTCAGATCTGCAAAGGACGTCGAGCATCCCGAGGAATTCGATGCGGTGGTACTCGGTAGTGCCATCTACGCATTGCGCTGGCGGAGAGATGCGATTGGCATACTCCGGCAACTCAGCCGCGCTGACTTCGGCCGCCCCATCTGGCTGTTCCACAGCGGGCCGATCGGCGACGATCAGGCAGAAGATCCGCAGGCCTTCCCCGCCAAGGTTGAGCGATTGGCAGCGAACCTCAACGTGAGGGGACGGATCACGTTCGGTGGTCGGCTCCCCGAGGAGGCAACTGGATACATCGCCCGCAGCATGGTGAAGCAAGGCCGTGCCGGCGACTGGAGGGACTTCAGTCAGATCGAGGTGTGGGCAAAAGAAATCGCGGCAGAACTCGGCCTGCTCTAGGGAAGAATGGCTTCAACGACGGGCCGTCCGCCGCCGACGCTCTGATATGAGTTCCGCGAATCTTGAAGCGTCAAGTAGTCTAATCGCGTCATGACACGATGGCTGAACGACACCGAGCAGCGGGCCTGGCGTGCCCTCATTACGCTGATGATGGTTGAGTTGCCGAAACTCGAACCATCTTTCCGGGAGCACGACCTACTGCATGTGGAATACGGTCTGCTCGTCGCCCTCAGCGAGGCCCCCGACGACGCGTTGCGGATGAGTGAGCTCGCAGAGGCAGCCAATGTATCGCAGAGCCGGCTCTCCCACCGGATGCGGCGCCTGGTGGAGCGAGGTCTGATCGACCAGCGCCCGTGCACCGACGACGGGCGGGTCACCTACGCGGCGCTGACCGAACAGGGCCGGTCGCTGATAGAAGAGGTCGCACCGCAACACGTGGAGGACGTCCGGGCAATCGTCTTCGATGCCCTGACCGAAGACCAGACGACTGCTCTAGCCGACGCCCTCGAAGCAATCGTGGCCCGCTAATGCGATACGAAGCCAAAGGCCAATCGCCAACGACTGGCTGACGACTGATAGCTAACAGCTGAAAAGCAGCGAGCCGAAGGCTCGCTAGAACGCGTAGTCGCCGAATCGACCCCACATTCGAGCAACCCCTCATACTTGACGCTTCATGTATCTCGCGATACGGTATCTCTTGAAGGTTGAAGGGTCAAGTAAGGGACGGCTTGGAATGCGCAGCCAGCGGATGCCGGTTGGATACATCGGTCACGGCAATCCCCTCTCGATCGCCGACCCCAACCGCACGAAACCCTGGAGCGAGTGGGCAAAACGGATTCCGAGACCTTCGTCGATCCTCGTTGTGTCGGCCCATTGGGAAGACACTCCGGTAACGATCGGCACGACGGACAACCATGAGAACCTTCTCTACGACTTCTGGGGCTTCCCCAGCTTCATGTACGACCTCACCTATCCCGCCCCAGGAGCACCTGCTCTCGCCGATCGGGTCGGGTCACTGATCGAACCGAGCACCGCAGTGCGGCGATCCGAGCGACCGCTGGACCACGGAGCTTGGATACCCCTCATGCGAATGTGGCCGGAAGCGGACATTCCCATCCTGCAGATTTCCATGCCGATCGACATGAGCGAGGATCATCTCTTCGACCTCGGGGGTGATCTCGCCCCACTTCGCGACGACGGCGTGTTCATTCTCGGCACAGGCAATCTTGTTCACGATCTGCGTGGAGCCGACCTCCGATCGGACCCCGAGCCGCCCGCCTACGCCCGCGCGTTCGACGACTGGGTGTCCCGCGCCATCAGTACACGTGACGATCGAGCCCTGGTGGCATGGAAGGAAGGTGCCCCAGAACCACTTCGGTCGCATCCGAGCGCCGAACACTTTCGCCCGATCCTCGTGGCGGCCGGGGCCGCTCAGGGCGAGACGGCCGTGTTCTCGGTCGAGGGTTTCGAGCATGGCACGATCAGCCGCCGATCAGTGCACTTCGAAGGCTGATCCTTCGCGAGCTTTGACCGCGATCCCATGTAGCGTTGAAACACGCAGGGAGGCACATGTGCGCGGGTCGTCGGCGATAGTTGTGATAGCACTTCTCGTTGCCTCCTGCTCAGAATCCATCGGAACCGTCGAGCTTGAGCCAGAGGCAAACGCTACAACAGCAGGCGTATCCGTTCCTACACTGAACTCTGCGACGAATACTCCCCCCACCTTGACCGGGGATTGCGCTACGGGTGGCCGCGCCTGGTCGGATCTCGACTCGACGAAGTTGCTCACGATTGCCGATGAGCCGTTCCTGATTCGGGCTGCGGCCTACCCAACGCCTGAGTATGAAGCTCGCCTCTGGTCACAATGGGGCCAAGGGATCGTCTTGGATGATGGCCGTTTCCTTTCTGCTGTCGGCGACCATGAAGGAAGGGACGGCAACTCCTACTTCTATGTATACGACCCTCAAACCAATCGGCTTCGCATGATCTCGGACGTGCTCTCGCTAACTGACCACGAAAGCGGAGATTGGGGCTATGGGAAGGTCCACGCACAGATGGTTGCCGGACCGTGTGGCGACGTATTCGTTACTTCGTATTGGGGAACCCGGAGCGATCTCGTATTCGGTCCGACATACGATGGCGACATCCTCATGCGGTTGGACCCAGAGTCCGAGACGATCGCCAGCCTCGACACCATGATCCCGGGATTCGGCGTGCCCTCATTGGCCATCTCACAAGATGGGCGATTCCTGTTCGCAGAAGGCGCCGAACCGGACACTGATCAAGGCGTCTTCGTTGCCAGAGACCTGATTTCCGGCGAAGAGATCTTCCGGGATACCGACCCGGGCCATACAGGCTTCAGGGCCCTGTTAGTCGATGACCAAGGACGCGCCTATTACTCAATCAGCGCCGGGCAACTAAAGAGATTCGATCCTATCTCGGGCCAAGCCGAGGAACTGACCGATCGAATGCCGGGCGAATTCCTCCGGGCCGTCACCCGTCCCGACGACAACGGGTTGGTTGTGGCCGTCACCCAGGATGAGCCGATGTTCTTCACCCTGGACTCACAGGGATCGATAGAGGCGCTGGGCGAGGCTCCTGGGTACACCACTTCTCTGGCTCGAGACGGTGACCTGATCTATTTCATACCCGACGCCCACGGAAGCGCATGGGAATCGGGAGCACCGCTCATGACTCTCGACCTCGCCACCGGGCAACAATCCGTACTGGTGGAACTGAACGACTTGGCGGAGCAAAGCCTCGGCCTCCGGCTGGGAGGTACCTACAACATCGCTATCGATGAAGTCAACGGCCGGCTCTTCATTGGGTTGAATGCAGGTCCTCCTGATAGCGACTCAACTTTTGGCACCGTCGTCCTGATGGTGATCGACCTGTGAAAGCGCTACCAGTCGTGTTGTCGGTCGTGATGATCATCGTTGCCGCCTGCTCTACGAACACTCCGACCACGACCCGTACCGGGGAATCTCAAGCGGTCCCACTCGACCAAACGACACCGCCGCCCACCAGCGGAGGCTCCGAAACGAGCGGCTCCGTGCAGGGCAATCAGGAAGACATCTCCTGTTGGGCTTTCGCTCCGGACCGTTCCGTCGGCGGGATTGCCTTCGAAGATGTCACCGCCGAATTCGGATTGATCGATCCACTGACGGGCATGCACGGACATGCTGGCGCCTGGGGCGATCCGAATGGTGACGGCCGACCAGACCTCATGGTGGGCACCTTTGCGGATCGACCGGTCGAGAAGTACCAGGTCAGAGGTGCCGGCGGGCCATCTCCCGACCGCCTACTGACCGGCGTGCCGTTCGTCGTCATGGACCAATCCCCGGCGCTCGAAATGGGACGCACGAGCGGAGCCGTCTTCGTGGATCTCGATGGTGACGGCGACGACGACCTGGTTTTGTCACGCAACGCCGGGTTGAGTCGCCAGTCCGATGTCGACTCGATCATTCTGGAGAACCGCGGCGGAGTGCTGCGGGTAGTTGTCGACGCCGGTATGCCCGAAGATTTCCTTGGCCGATCTGTTGGAGTACTGGACGCAGACCAGGATGGCCTGTTGGACCTGGTATTCGTTGAGGATCGATACGGAGACCGAGGTACGCGACTCCTCCACAACAAGGGCAACCTGCGATTCGAGGACGTAACTGAATCGGCCGGAATTCCTGAAGGTCTCTTTGGCCTTGGCATTGCCACTGCAGACATCAACGGGGATAACCGGACGGACTTCTTCGTAGGCGGCTCGAATAGGCTCTTCGTGGCTGATGGCCCCCTCGAGTTCCACGAGGTTACTGATCCTGTTTTCGAGTGGGAGGTCTTCGGGAACGAAGATGACGTCGCGGGCGTCGCCTTCGGGGATCTCAACCTCGATGGACTACCAGACCTCGTCGTGGGACATCATTTCAACTCAACCGTCGACTTCGGCGAGCGGGTGCCTGTCAGGATCTACATCAACAGGGGCGTTGATCTCGGCGGTGACCCGATGTTTCAGGATGTCACGGATATCTCGGGCATGATCGGCCTACCAACCAAGGCGCCGCACGTAGAGATCGCAGACATCGACAACGACGGCTGGCCGGACATCCTCACCACGGCCTCGTCCCACGACGGCACACAACCGGCAGTCTTCCGGCACGACGGCCTGATCGACGGGATACCGCGGTTCACTACTCCGCCCGGACTCGGGAATCCCCAGTACTGGGTCGCCGGTCCGACAGCCGACGTAGACCGCGACGGACTGCTCGACGTTGTGCTAATCGAATGGGAACCTGCCCTACCCAGTCTGCTGTTACGAAATACCTCAACTTCAGGGAACTGGTTGGAGGTTTCATTCGATCTGCCGGGGCGAGGCGTCGGTGCAGTTGTATCGCTGTATGACGACGGCTTCGCGGGCGTAGCCGCGTCATTGGTGGGGTATCAAGAGATCGTTGTCTCGGAGGGGTATACGGCCGGCAGATTGCCGTACGCGCACTTTGGGCTGGGCGACCACTCGTTCGTCGATGTAGTTGTTCAACTGCCCAACGGAGAGTCATTCGACATCCGCAGTCTGGCGACGAATCAGCACATCCGTCTTCCAGACGGATGTGGCTCCTAGCTCAGCACTACAGGACTCACTGCAAGCGAGTTCCGCGAAAGAGGTCGGCGACTCAGTGGCGCTGTCACCGGCATCGATGGCGGAGAGGTCAATGACCTTCGAGCCCCCATCACCTATGGGCTGACGGACGGCGCCGGCGATCCGGCTGCCTCCCGCCCGATTTGCTCCGTACATCAATCGATCTGCATCGCGTGGGAACGAATCGACCCGGAGACCACGACAAGTACTACCGAGAACTGGAAGTAACGAGCGGATTTCACTACCAATCAGTCGGTTTCCGCAATGAACTCGATCACCGCGCGCTGATGGACCCCCCACGGCGCGACCCTATGCTTCCCGGGTGCCCGAACCATCCGGTGTCCTCTCCAAACAACTTCTCCCGGCCTCGATTGCCATCTTCACGACCGTCGCGCTAGTGGCGTTCGAGGGGCTGGCAGTGGCGGCGGCTCTGCCCGAATTGGCTGCCGAACTGGGCGGGGTCGCCCTTTTGCCATGGACCATCACTGGTTTCCTCCTCCCCTCCGGCATCGCCACCGCCATTTCCGGACCGCTAGTCGATGGGATAGGCACTCGAACCATGTTCCGCTGGGCAGTAGCGATTTTCGTCGGGGCAAGCGTGGCCGCAGCCTTTGCACCTTCGATGCCGGTCATGATCGTCGCCCGCATTGTTCAGGGAGCCGGGGGTGGAATGATCTCTGCCGTCGGTATCGCAGCCGTCGGTCTGGTCTACCCGCCCCACCTCGTCAGCCGCGCCTTCGCAGCCAACGCCACGGTGTGGGGAGTGATGGGGGTCGCCGCTCCGGCGATCGCTGCCTTGATGCTCACGGTGTTGGATTGGAGGTGGATATTCCTGGTCAATCTCCCACTAGGCCTGGCCGCTCTCGCGGCAGGATGGAGAGTCCTTCCGGGTCCCGCAGGCAAGCGTGACCGTCGAGTCGATTGGCGCGGTGCCGCCCTGGTCGGGTCGATCACGATCAGCCTGGCGATGGCGGTAGACCGGCTCAACTGGACGTCGCTCCTCTGGTTGGTCTGGGTCGTCGCCGGAGCGTGGCTGTATTACCGACACGCCCGCCGTCATAAAGCTCCGATCGTCTGGCTGGAACACCTCATTCGCCAGCCCTACTCCGGCCTGGCGCTTGGAATCGGCCTGCTGGTGGCGGGTGCGATTGCTGCCGAGGTCTACATACCCCTCTACGTCCGTGGGGTATTGGGTGCCGGCCCGGCGCTCACCGCTTGGTCGGTCTTGTTCTTCACACTCGGTTGGACGACGGGCGCCAACATCTCCGGCCGGTTGACCAGACGGATAGCCGAGTCGACACTGACGCTGAGCGGGATCGGTATCACGGTTCCCGCCCTGGTCATCATCTGGCTGGCCGTGACCTTCGGCCTTCCCTCCGCCGTTGTCTTCGGGTGCCTGTACCTCGCCGGCACCGGCGTCGGGATCTCGACCAACTCCGCTCTCACCCTGCTGCGAACCGCCACCCCCGACGACCAGCTGGGCAGGGCCACAGCCGCCCATCAGGTGGCGAGGGCGCAGGGATTCACGATTGGAGCCGCCCTGGGAGGGTCGGTGATCCTGCTCGCGGTCTCGCGGGTCGTTCCGGACCTGGAGACCGTGCGGCAGCTTCTGGCCGGGGAGGAGATCGCTATGACCGCGGCCGCTGCTCAGGGAATCGAAGACGGTTTCGGGCTCACCGCACTGGTGGGTGCCATCGTCGTCTTGGCCGGCCTGCCGCCGGTCCTCAGGCTTCGTCGCCATCTTGCTCCGGCCCGGCAGGCCAGAGGTCGATAGCAGCCTGAATCCGGCCGTTGTCCTCTGTTGTATACGCCCACCTTCCCTGAGAATGCTCGTGTAGTGCGAGCAGCATGGAGGCGTTCAGTGCGCACACAGAAGATGATCATGATGATCGTGTTGGCGAGTCTTCTCACAGTGGCCGCAGCCATCTTCCTCGTATACCTATGGCTGGGATGGGTGAGAGGCACGGTCGCGGTCGTGGGCATCCTGGTGCTTACAGCCGCCCTGTTCATGGCAGTGATCCGTCCGTGGTACAACCGGTGGGGCGCCACCGACGAAGAGGTCTCGATAGAGCTACCCGGCGATGAGCTCATTCCCGATGGCGGCTCTGTGACCAGGGCCATCGGAATCGACGCTCCGCCTGGGGATGTGTGGCCGTGGCTCGTGCAACTCGGCTTCGGGAGGGCCGGTTGGTACAGCTACGACTGGATCGACAACGACGGGCACCCCAGCGCCGAAGTCGTCGTTCCGGAGTATCAGAATCTCGATGTCGGTGACAAGATCCTGATGATGCCCGACATGGGTTTCGAGGTGTTGTCGATCGATCCCGAAGCCTCGATCGTCAGCAAGCTGGAAGACGGCACGACGAGTTGGTGCCTGGCGCTTCTTCCGCAGGAGGATGGGAGCACCCGGCTGCTGACTCGGTGGCGCAACAAGTGGGGCAAGATCACAGCAGCCAACGCCATCTTGATCGCTCTCACCGACCCCGGCACCTTCATCATGGAACAGAAGATGCTGCGCGAGATTCGCAAGAGGGCCGAGAACTTCAACCGATCAGATAGTCCTCTTTGATGATCTCGAGGTATGTACTCGACGGAACCAGGCCTACTCCATCTAGAGAGCGAACAAGATCGAGAGTCTCGAGCAGGGTTCGTTGCCGGGACAACAGACCTCGCACACCGGGTCGGCAAGGTCTAACTAGTTCCTCAGGAGTAGCCTCCGAGCACTGATCTGAGCATCCACTGAGACGGAACACGAGGCGTCCACAATCCTCCAGGGCGTTGTCCCACTCACGCCAGTACCAGGCGTTAGGCTCTCCGCAGGAGGGACCCGATGTTAGGTCGAACGATCCGGCTGCTGTTGAGTATCACATTGGTGATCGCGGTACTCGGATCGCCTGTTTCCGCTCAAGAGATGATCACTCCTTTCGATTGGTGTATCTCGATCGACCACTTCCCCGCAGAGCCGGTCGGTGGTGGACCCTCCAAGGTCGGCATCTACGCCACGTTCCCACTCCGCTATGCCGGTGGCAGCTTCGAATTCTCTCTTTCTGGCGCGTCGGGCGACGTTGCCGGATCGGGACCCATCGACGGCTTCGGCATCGCCCACGCCTATGCGCCGCTCTTCGACTACGGCACG
>CBDTUP010000100.1:0-8359 GCA_965363685.1 uncultured bacterium
GCACCTCAACCTGATCGGGGAACATTCGTTCTGCCGACGCTACCCGTACCCACGGGAGGGCTTCCAGAGCATCAACGATCTCATCTGTTCGTACCAGGACCAGCGGAGTTCCTGCCTCGAGACCCGCCGCCGCTACTGCCTGGAGCACGTCTTCTCGCTCCGATCCGTTAATCGTGATCGCGTTGACCGAAAGCAATGGCGACTGCAGCAGCCACACGAGACCGGCAAGAATGGCGAGTCCGACCAGAAGAATGAGCGCCCGCCGGACGCCCTTCCTGGCACCGCTTTCGAGAACTGTCTTGCGGCGTTCGGCGATGCGGGGATCGATCATTCGGGGCTCTCTTCGGTCATCCCATCACCGAAGTCACCGGCGAAACGGATTTCGGGGACGAGTTGCACCCCGGTTCGCTGACATACGAGTCTCGCGACTTCTTCGATCAGATCGAAGACATCCTGGGCGGTGGCATCTCGTTCGGCGACGATGAAGTTGGCATGCCTGGTCGACACCGAGACCGACCCTATTGAATGCCCCTTCAGGCCGGCGGCATCGACGAGTCGTCCGGCCGCGTCGCCTGGCGGGTTCTTGAAGACGCTTCCGGCATTCAGGGTGCCGCCCGGTTGGTTCTCCTTCCGCCAGCGACTCACCTCCCTCAGCGTTTGCTCACCCGTTTCCACCTCCACTTCGTCGGTACTGAGTTTGACCGCGGTAACCACTTCGAGGTCGGAGAGATTCGAATGGCGATAGCTCATTCCGAGTTCGATTGGAGATCGACGGTTGCGACTTCCGTCGCGCAGATCGAAGACCTCCGCTTCCATGAGAACGTCGGCAGTCTCCGTTCCATGACAGCCGGCATTCATCCGGACGGCACCTCCAACGGATCCCGGGATGCCGATGAAGAACTCCAGGTTCCCCTCGCCGGCGCGAGTGGCTGCTCTGGCCAACAGTGGCAAGAAAGTCGCTCCGCCGGCGGCAACCTGCCCGCGTTCCACATTTACCCAGGAGAACCCTGCGCCAAGTTGAGCGACGACACCGTCGAATCCACGATCGGAGATCAGAACATTGGACCCCCGGCCGAGAATCAGCACGGGCATCGGAGTCTCTTGGAGTCCAGCGAACAGCAGGTCTAGATCATCAGATTCCTCGAGCCGTACCATCAGGCGAGCCGGCCCTCCGAGTTTGTAGGTCGTGAGCTGCCCAAGCAGTACATGCGGGAACAACCGACCTCGCTCGGCCAGCTCTCTCCAACTGCCCATCACGGCGCTTCCAGTGAAAGCGCCTTCGCCAGTTCCCCGGGAAGCAGGGTGATATCGCCGGCTCCCATTGTGAGGATGAGATCTCCCGGCCTGACGACACCGACAAGGAAGTCGGACAATTCCGAGCGATGAGCCACATAGTGCACCTCAGAGTCGGTGAGATTCCTGGCTGCATCGGCCACCAGTTCTCCGGTGACGCCCGGCAGGGGGGTTTCCCGGGCACCGAAGACGTCCGTGACCACTATGTGATCGCATCCGGACATGGCGAGGCCGAATTCTCTCTGAAAAGTCTCGGTACGGGAGTACAGGTGAGGCTGAAATACCGCCCAGACTCGATCCCAATCACCGCGCAGAGCTGTGCGAACGGTGGCCGCCACCTCAGTCGGGTGATGGGCGTAGTCGTCGATGATCGTTACTCCGCCGACAGTTGCCCGGACCTCATACCTGCGTCGAACCCCTGCAAACTCTGCGAGGCTCTGTGCCGCGGTCGCGGCATCGAATCCGAGTTCCGACAGCAGCGCTATCGCACCGGCTGCGTTGCGGGCCGTGTGCAAGCCCGGTCGCGCAACGAAGACGCTCTCGGTGAACCCGGGTCCATCGAGCTCGAACCGCACGTGCATGGGCCCTTCATCGACGTCGGAGATCCGCCAAACGGACTCCGGAGCGGTCCCATAGGTCGGGCGGCCTGTTCGCTCGGCCAGTCTTCTACCGCCCGCGTCGTCGATACCTACCAGTGCCGGCCCAGTTACATTTCTGATCACCTCTGCGAATGCGTCCTCCATCTCGAAGACCGTGCCGAAGTGATCCAGATGCTCCGATTCCACGTTGGTGGCCACAAGACCGGAGAGATTGAGGGACTGGAACGTGCCGAAAGCCTCATCGGCCTCAATAACAAAGAGAGCGGGGTCTCCGAGATGTGCATTCGTGCGCAGGTCGACCAACTCTCCGCCGACGACGAAGGAAGGATCTGCTCCGATGCCTCTCAACATCGCGATGATCATGCCGGTGGTGGAGGTTTTGCCGTGTGTACCTGTAGCCCCTATGGCCGGCATGCGCGAGGTGATCTCTTCGAGCAATCGCGGACGTTGCCATACGGTGATTCCCAGTCGGTGCGCCTCGATCACCTCACGGTCGCTTTCGGGTACCGCCGACGACGTCACCACGAGATCGACTCCGGCAAGTTCGGTCGGCCGACTGCCAGTCCAGGTGGCGACGCCCAGGCCGTCGAGCATGTTCAGAACCGGGCCCGCCTTCAGGTCGGAACCGGACACCGTGTGTCCAAGCTGGGCCAGCAGTTTGGCGAGGGCGCTCATGCCGGCACCAGCCGCCCCGATGATGTGGATCCGCTTCTCAGTGCTCAGGTCGATCATGTGCCCTTCTCAATTCCCCTGCGATTCTGGCAGCCGCATCGGGCCGGGCGACGGCGCGGGCGGCCGAGGACATCCCACGACGCTCGGCAGGATCCGATACGAGTTCCATCAGTAGCTCCCTCAGGCGACCCGAATCAGACTCCTCCACGACCCTCGCTGCCCCCTCATGCTCGAGGGCTTCTGCATTCGCCGCTTGATGCCCACCGGACCCGAAACCCCCCGGCATGAGTATCGACGGGGTGCCGGTGGCGGTGATTTCGGCAACCATCCCGCCGGCCCTAGCCACCACCAAATCTGCCGCTGCAAAAAACAGTTCCATTTGCTCTTCGAAATCGACCACAACCCAGCGGCAAGTCGATTCCGCGACGGCTCTTTCGACTTCCTCAACCAGATCTCTGCCGGCGAGATGAACGATCTGAATGGGGGGACCTTCCCAGGTAGACATCGCTTCTTGCACCGCCGTGTTGACAGCTCGTGCGCCCAGACTCCCACCTACTACACCGACAGTGACCTTCCCGGGTTCGAGCCCATATCGTTCGAAGGCGTCCCGGCGAAGCGCGGAGCGACTGAAACGGGCCAGGTCGGCCCTGATCGGGTTTCCGACATGTTCGGGACGTACCGCGGCTTCTGTGTTCTCGAACGAAGTGAACGTCGTGACCGCCAGACGTCCCATCATCCGGTTGGCGAGTCCTGCATGGGCGTTTTGCTCGTGCAGGTAGAGGGGAAGCTTCCGTCGTCGAGCCGCCAGGCCAACGGGCACAGTGGTGTAGCTCCCCATGCCCAGCCCCACCCGAACGTCCCGGGTATCGAACTCGGCACCGGCCCGACGCGCGGCAGTGAACCCCACCGCCGGCAACGTGAGGTTCTCGAAACTCAGGCTCCGGCGTAGCCCGCGGACTTCCAGCTCGAGGAAGGGGAAGCCGGCAGCTGGAAAGACTCTCGCTGCGAGCCGCTTGCCGCCGACAAAGAGAACGTCCGAGCGGTCTACACCGTCGGCAACGAGTTGCTCGCCGACGGCCAGACCAGGGTAGACATGACCGCCGGTCCCGGCTGCGGCAATGACGTAACTCATCTGGTCTTGTGCCTGCGGACGGACACTCCGCTCCTAGCGATACTGAGCAGGACTCCGACGGCCCCCATCGTCATGACCAGCGCGGTCCCACCGAAGGAGATAAACGGAAGCGGCATCCCGGTGATAGGAAGTGCCTGGACTACACCACCAATGTTCACTACTGCTTGCAGCGTGATCCAGACGGTGATTCCCACGGCCAGGAGTCGCCCGAACCGATCCGGCGCCCGAAACGCAATGACGAGGCCGAGTACTGCGATGAGGCTGTACAAGAGGATGATCATGGCGCCACCGGCAAAACCGATCTCCTCACCGATGATCGCGAAGATGAAATCTGTGTGTGCGTTGGGAACCCATCCCCATCTCGTGCGGCTGGCACCAAGACCAACTCCGAGTGTTCCCCCGGTGCCGAGAGCACCCAGGCCCTGCAGGACCTGATACCCCTTGCCGAGCTCATCGGCATACGGGTCGAGGAAGGCCGCAACCCGTGCGAGTCGGTAATCGGCTGCATAGGCGAGCATGATTGCCCCGGTCGCGCCGGCAAGGCCCGATGCGGCCACGTATCGGAGTGGCGAAGCTGATGCGGCCAGCACGGCGAACGAAGCACCGGCGACGATCAGCGTCGTTCCCAGGTCGGGTTCCAGCATGATCAGCAGACAGGTTGAACCGACGATTGTGACCACCGGTACGACGAAGTGCCAAACATCATCCAGAACGCGTTCCTTCTTCGCCATCACCGCCGCCAGTGTCACGATCGTCGCGAACTTGGCGAACTCAGATGGTTGAAACTCTGTGAATCCGAGGTCGATCCAACGTTGACTGCCGTAGTCGCGATCACCAACCAACAGAACGGCCAGTAGTCCGAACGTCGAAATCAGGAAGATCGGTACCGCCATCTTCCTGTACCAGTTATGTGGGACGCGAGCTGCTATCAGCAACGCCACCAGACCGACCCCCATCGCCAGTACCTGCCGCGTGACAAAGGCCCAACCATTGCCTTCGAGTTCGATACCAGCCACGGATGAAGCGCTCCGCATGGCTCCGAGGCCGATGATGATCAACAAACCGACGGCGAGTCCGAGCAACACGGTCAGGCGAGTGTTGGCTTCGAGGGTGTTTACGTGACGGCGCGCCGCGGAACGAGCCCCGGCAATGGAAATCACCTTGGTGGTCATACCTTCTCCCCGATCAGCTTCTCAACCTCTTCTTTGAATACCTCGCCGCGCTCCGCGTATGAGGAGTACATGTCCCAGCTGGTGCATCCCGGAGCCAGCAGGACCGTGTCACCCGGGCAGGCAAACTCGGCGGCAAAACCAACTGCCTCCTCCATCGTTAGGGCTTCCCGGACGGGGACTCTGGCTGCACGAATCACATCGGGTGCGGCCTCGCCGATGGCTACTACGGCTCTCAGGTTTGGATGCCCGAGCAGAGGAGCCAGGTCGAGATCCTTGTTACGTCCGCCGGCTATCAGCACCACGGATGGGTAAGCGCTCACCGCGGCTGAGGCAGCGTGAGGATTGGTTGCCTTCGAGTCATCGATCCATGCAACCCCTCCGACGTCAGCGACCATTTGCCTACGATGGGCACCCGGTCGAAATGACCTAATGGCAGATCGGACTGCATCGGGTAGTGCTCCGGCTGAAAGGGCGGCCGTCCCGGCTGCCACCAGATCGAATCGGAAAGCGACATCGGCGGTAGGAACCTCGGCCAAGGGCATATGGAGTCCATCCAGGATCAAGTTGTCGCCGTCGATACCCCATCCACCTTGTGGGCATCGACTGCCGCTGACGGGAACGAGCCTCGCCCGTGACCCATTTGCGATCCGGGCGGCACCGGTGTCGTCGGCGTCGAAGACCAGAGGTGTGTGGTCGGTCGCCCGGGCGACCAGATTCGCCTTGGCTTCGAGGTAGGCGTCGTAGCTCCCGTGCCAATCGAGATGGTCCGGCGCGACGTTGAGAACCACCGCCACATCCGGAGCGAAGGTCTCAACGAACCGGAGCTGAAAGCTCGAGGCCTCAACAACTACGACATCGAGATCCATGTCGACCACGCTGGTGAGAGCTGTGCCGATGTTGCCTGCTGCGATCGCAGACAGGCCGGACAAAGAGAGCATCTCGGCAATCAGCGTCGTCACCGTCGTCTTGCCATTGGTTCCGGTCACGCCGACGACGCGGCAGCTGATGTGGCGCGCGGCCAACTCGAGTTCGCTCCAAAGTGGAGCGGGTGAGGCGATGGCATCCTGAATCGGGCCGGCGTGTTCGGGGATTCCCGGACTGGCGATGACGACATCCACTCCATCTAGCAATGCGGGATCCCATTCGCCCGACCTCGTTGCGAAGCCATCCGCCTCCAGATCTGCGAGGGCGTCCGGCCGCTGATCGTAGATCAATACGTCGGCGTCGAGGTTTCGCCCCAATCGGGCCGCGGATACTCCTGAAACGGCGGCGCCCAGAATGAGCATCCTCACTAGAGCGCCCCCCGGACGACCTCGACTCCACCGTTGGTGATGAAGTCGCCGTAGAAGACTCCCAGCGCCAGCGCAACGCCGAGCGCGGCCAGGATCCAGAACCGAACGATGATCGTGGTCTCCGGCCAGCCAACTAGTTCGAAGTGATGATGAATCGGCGTCATCCGGAACACACGGCGACCAAATCCCCTGAAGCTGATGATCTGAATGATGACCGTGATGGTTTCGACCATATAGAGGCCGCCGAGCAGAATCAGGAGAAGATCGGTGTTCGACAGAAGAGCCAGAGCAGCCAGAGCTCCCCCGATCGACTGCGAGCCAACGTCTCCCATGAAGATCTTGGCCGGTGCCGTATTCCACCAGAGGAAACCAAGCAACGCACCGAACACCGCGGCCGCGAATATGGCCAGCTCGAGTGCGCTCAGTTCGGCGGCGAGGAAGCGGCCGTAGAACGATTCATTCCGGAAGATCCAGAAGAGAATGATTGTGTAGGCACCAAACACGAGCGCCCCGGAACCGGACACCAGCCCGTCGAGGCCATCCGTGATGTTCACGGCATTGGCAGTAGCCGTCAGCATCCACAACACCCAGATGAAGTAGACGATGCCTAGGTTGATCCCGAGCGATCTGGTGAAACCAATCTCCGTGGCGACACCGGCCTCGACTGCCCACCAGGCGAAACCTCCGGCGATAGCCAGCTGGCCTCCGAACTTCGCAGCCTTGCCGAGTCCGAGATTGCGCTCGCGGGAGACTTTGAAGTAGTCGTCGATGAACCCGATGAGACCCATCCCCACGAATGCAAACATGACGAGCAGACCACCGGCACGGAACCCGCGCACACTGAATCCGAATCCACCGTCCTGACTCCAGAACGATAGATGCGACAAGAGGTACCCAATGAGGACCGCGGATACGATCACGACTCCGCCCATCGTCGGCGTACCGCGTTTATGAGAGTGGCCTTCAACCTCCTCCTGGATGAACTGGCCAATGTTTCGTCGGCGCAGGAAACGGATCGCGTAGGGAGTCGCCAGGATCGAGACACCAAACGCAATCGCAGCTGAACTCAGCAGTGCTAGCACGGTGTTCTCTCCATCTTCGCGAGTTCTTCCCGTACCACTACACGGTCGTCGAATTCGAGAATCTCGCCGGCGATCTCTTGACCTTGCTCGTGCCCTTTTCCGAGCACCAGCACCGTGTCCTGAGCGCCCGCCAACTCGAGGGCCAGTCTGATCGCTCGCCGGCGATCTGGTTCGATGGTGAGTTCAACCGAACCCTCGACCCCGGTCTGCACTGCGCCGATGATTTCCTCCGGAGGTTCGGACCGTGGGTTGTCTGAAGTGAGAACAAACTCATCCGCGCTGGAGGCGGCCCTTCCCATTGCCGGGCGTTTGGACCGATCCCTATCACCGCCCGCTCCGAGGACGACGATGACCCGCCCGGCGGTCACGGCTCTGGCGGCTTCGATTATGGCCTGCACGCCGTCTGCTGTGTGCGCGTAGTCGACGGCGATTGCGAACCCACCGGTCGAGTCGATGAGTTCGTAGCGCCCAGGTATCTGACCCACGGCTGCAAGGCCGGCGGCTATCTGGGCGTAGCCCATCCCCAACTCGAGGGCGCAACCCGCAGCCACCAGCGCATTCGAAACATTGAAAGCACCCGCCAGCGGGAGAGATACATCCAGGGACTCGTTGGCCGTCACCAGACGGAAACGACATCCAGATTGGTGTAGTTCCACATCTTCGGCCTTGATCACTCGCCCGACCTCGAAAACGGGGATTGTCACCTCGCCTGCGAGGGCCATTCCGTCCTCATCCTCCACGTTGATGACGGCACGTTTGGACCGTCGCGGATCGAACAGCTTCTTCTTGGCGGCGAAGTAGGCGTCCATGTCGCCGTGGAAGTCAAGATGATCCTGTGAGAGGTTCGTGAAGGCTGCCACGGCGAATTCCACCGCGTCGACACGACCGAGCGTCAGGGCGTGGGAGGAAACCTCCACCGCAACGACGTCGACCCCCTGCTCGACCATGTCGCCGAGCAGTCTCTGGAAATCTGAGGACTCAGGTGTTGTCCTGGGCAACGGAATCTCGTATCCGCCGATTGAGGCACCAGTCGTACCGATGCGTCCTGCCGTCAGACCGGCTGCCGACACGATTGACTCGAGCAGGTAGGCAACTGTGGTCTTGCCGTTGGTTCCTG
>CBDTUP010000101.1:0-8349 GCA_965363685.1 uncultured bacterium
GACTCTCCAGGCCACCGTGGCGAGCCAGACGAGAACCACGAAACCAACGATGGCGCCTCCCAGAATCAGCAGGATCGTCAGGCCACTGGTGCTCTCGTTGCGTTCCGGCAACTCGGGGAAGGCATGGATTCCTTCTGCCGGGATCGCTACACCTTCAACGTGGCATTCGTTGCAGTTCAGCCTGACTTCGGCGGAGACGTCCCCCGTTCCAGTCGTGTGTGGATCGTGGCAATTCGAACATGCCAGAGCCGCAGATCCTGTGTGAATCTCATCCGCCACTTTCGTGTAGTGGTCGCGGTGGCAGATCTCACATGAACCGGCCAGCTGGTCGGTGTAATCGGCCAGACTTCGGGCCGTCAGTTCGGGGTGGGGGAATCCCTGAATGTCCGTATGGCAGTTGCGGCAAGACACGCCGAAGCTGCCGTGAACGGAGTTCTCGTACTCGCCTTCAAAAACGTCGAGATAGAGAATCTCACCCGATGGCACTTCGACCGACAGCCCCGACTGCTGATGGCATCCGTAGCAGGTCGAGTTGTTCCAGAAGGGATCGCTGGACGACTCCTGGGCCTTTGCGGAGGACTGACCCAGCCACAGGATCGCCGTCGCGGCCAGCAACACCAGCAGCGCATGTCGCCTGCCGGCCGACATTCTCACCTGTGTCTGCATACCTGCTCTCCCCGGTGCATGTGCCCACCAAGATGTTGGCCGAATCCGATTCGCATCGCCCAGGGGTCTAGTCCCCCGGCGGTGGGGTCGTTGGCCCCACGAAACGGTCAGGAACCTGTTCCAGCCAGGACTCTATTCAGTTCGGCCGTCAGTTCATTGTATGTGATGGGCCCCGTGAACTTGTGGGTGACCAGGCCTTCCCGATCGATCACGAACGTTTCCGGCACACCGAATGTACCGAACTCGACACCGGCTCGGGCGTCGGGATCATCCAGATAGGAGTAGTTGGTCCCCCACCCGTAGGTGTCCAGGAAGCGTATCGTGTCGGGTCGTTTGTCACTCGTTGCGATACCGACGAAGTGGACGCCCTGACTCTCGTAGTCCTCAGCCGCGGCGGTGAGGTGGGGGTGCTCATCGCGGCAGGCGGGGATGCACCAGGAGGCGAAGAAGTTGACCACGACAATTTCGCCCTTGAGGTCGTCGATGGCCAGCGTCCCTTCCTGGTCGATGTATTCGAGTTCGACATTGGGGGCCGGCAAACCGATCAGCGGTGATTCGACGACCCTGGGATCCACTCCGAAGCGGCTGTTGAACACGATGGCCAGAACGATGAAGGCAACGGCCGCGGCCCCGGTGGCGATCCACAGCTTCAGGTTGCGCGGTTGCGCCTCCGGGACGTCCTCGGTAGCGAAGTC
This sequence comes from uncultured bacterium, assembly GCA_965363685.1. Classification (GTDB taxonomy): domain Bacteria; phylum Actinomycetota; class Acidimicrobiia; order Spongiisociales; family JAHEDJ01; genus JAHEDJ01. The sequence continues at coordinate 1,362 of CBDTUP010000101.1, forward strand.
GGTTTCTGTCATGACCCCGTTCCTTCTCCTTGCGCCACTGCCAGGGCTGTTTCGATGTCGACGATGACCGCCTCCGGCAGGTTCGGCGCTTCGAGTACCGACTCGAGGTATGAGGCTCCTCGGTCGGGATCGCCGAGGTCGTACACCAGCATCATCCCGAGGAAGTATTGAGCTTCGACGTGGGCCGGCTCGGCCGCCAGCGCCGTTTCCATATAGTCGGCGGCTTTCTGGAGTTCTCCGATCTGGAGGTTCAGGTAGCCGAGTCCAACGTTGGCCTCGGCAGCCTCGACAGCAGTAGCTCCGGCATTGTCGGCCACGGCCCGGTAGTGCTCGATCGCCGACATGGCATTGCCGGACTGCGTGTAGCAGTCGGCGAGAGCGAGACGGAATCCGTTGTCCGGGTGATCGGTCAGAGCGGCCGCCAGCTCCGCGCACGGATCGGCACCGGGGGCTCCGCCCGGCATCTGACCGGCGGCGGCCGGGGGATCCGGCTCGCTCGAGTTCTGTACCGAGATGAGGATTATCACCAGCGCGGCGATCAGGACCCCCGCGCCGACCAGCAGCCGGGTGTTCAATCCGCCGGCTTTCTGTTCGGGTTGCCCGCTCTCGCTCGGTGCCCGTTTGGTTGATTTGACCGGATCGGCAGCAGCCGGCTTTGCCTTCTTGGGTTTCGGCGGGCTGCCCAGCTTGGCGAGGTCGGCTTCGGCTGCCGTCAGCTCGGTCTCATATCCGCCCCGCAACGCGGCGGCGGTCTCTTCGTCGATCTCACCGTCCTCAACCTGCTGGGCGAGTTCATCGAGATCGGTGCGAGCGAGATCCCGGCGGGCGATGGCCCGGTCGTACTCCTCTTGACTGAAACCGCTCATATCTCTTCCTTGGTCGGCGCCGGCGATTTGCGCCGGCTTGAAATCATGAAAATGCCCGCTACCACTGCGAAGGCCGGCAGCAACCAGACGAGCATCGTATTACCCGCAAAGGGCGGATCGATCACGATGCTATCGGTGTATCGCTGCTTGAAGTAATCGATGATCTGATCATCCGACCAGCCCTCGGCGATGCGCTCCTCGACGACGTCCATCATCGCCCTGGCCGTCTCCGACGGGGAATCGGCGATCGCCACCCCCTGGCAGACGGGACACTTGACTCTGCTTCCGATCGCACGGGCACGGTCCTCGTCGGTCTTGTCGCCGACGATCATGCCGGCCACCACAACTACCGCCAGTCCGAGGGTCAGTACCGCGGCGATGAGTTTCCGAACTGAATCAGACACTCGTCCGCTCCTCGCGTTCAACGCGTTCCGGCTTCTTCGCCGCGTAGGCCCACACACCGGCGGCGGAGGCCAGGAACCCACCTACCCATAGCAACCAGATGAACGGGAACCAGAACATCTCGAGCACCACCTCGTCGGCATTGATGCTCCGCAGTGAGAGATAGAGATCTCCCGACGGCATCATGTCGACCGCCGGAGTGGAAATCGGGGACGTGTTGTTCTCGTAGTTGTTGAGGCGCGGCTCGTACGTTCCTACTTCCGAACCATCCTTCGTCACGGTGATGATGCCTCCGGAGACGAACTTTCCCGGCTCCTGACGGCTGAATGCTTCTTCAAAAGTCAGCTCAAAGCCTGCGAAATTGGCCGTGCCGCCGGCCTCGATCGAGACCGTCGCAGTTTCGGACAGGTTCGACGAGAACGCGATGCCGAGTGCCAGAATCGCTATGCCCAGGTGTGAGATCTGACCACCCCAATAGTGCGGGTCACCTCGGAGGACCTTCGATGCCGCCTTGGGCCAACTCGTGCTGAGTTTGTCTGCCCTGACTGCGGCCGTCACATACAGGTGCCGGACGAGCACGCCGATCACGAACACGGCCGTGAGGATGCCGAGTAGCAGGAACGGGTTGCGGTAGCCGAGAACGACCGCCAGGGCCGCCGAGCCGAGGGCCACCCGGACGGGCCAGCGAATCCGTTCCCAGACCACCTGGGCGCTGGCCGTTCGATAAGGAGCGATCGGTCCGATGCCCATCGCCAGCAACAGGAGGAAGGAGAGAGGGATGGCCATCCTATCGAAGAACGGCCGGCCGACGCCGACGGTCGAATCGGTCATGGCCTCTACGAAGATCGGATACAGGGTGCCGGTGAGCACCATGAAGGCGAAAACGGTCAACATCAGATTGTTGAACAGGAACACGCCTTCGCGGCTGTTGAGAGCGTCGAGACGCGGTGATGAGGCGATGGTGTGGGCTCGCATGGCGAACAGTCCGAGCGAACCGAGCAGGATGATCACCAGGAAGATCAGCAAGGCCGGGCCGATGGCCGATTGCGAGAAACTGTGTACCGAAACGATCACACCAGACCGGGTCAGGAAGGTTCCGAGGATCGTGAGGGCGAACGTGGTGATCACCAGGACGAAGTTCCAGGACTGCAACATGCCGCGGCGAGATTGCACCACCGACGAGTGGAGGAAGGCGGTTGCAGTTAGCCACGGCATAAAGGATGCGTTCTCCACCGGATCCCATGCCCAGTAGCCGCCCCACCCGAGTACCTCGTATGACCACAGACCACCCAGCAAAATCCCCACGGTGAGGAACATCCAGGCGAACAGTGTCCAGTTGCGGGTCCTGGTCAGCCAGGCGGCGCCGGAGGCCTTGACCATCAGGGCTGAGATGGCGAAAGCGAACGGAACGGTGAGGCCGACATAGCCGACGTAGAGCATCGGCGGATGGAGCGCCATCAACCAGTGGTTCTGGAGCAGCGCGTTGGCTCCCCGTCCAGCGCTCGGAGTCTGGATAACTTCACCGAATGGTCCCCAGGCGGCCTCGAAGCACCCGACGCTGCCCTGGAGACACAGTGCGAACGGGTTCGAGATCGGGGTGGCCATCAGGATGTAGAAGTAGAGAGAAACGAGACCCATGATTGCCAGCGCCCCGGCTGCCAGGCGGTCGCCGCTCTGGCTACGGAAGAACCGGAAGTAGACGGCGTAGGTGAACGCCGCCAGGACCAGGCCCCACAACACGATGGACCCTTCGAGGGAAGCCCAGGCGGATGCAAACTTGAAGAGGGCGGGAGTCGAGGCCGACGAGTTGTTGGCGATGTACTCGATGGAGAAGTCGTCGGTCATCAACCCAAGCTCGAGGAAGAACATGGCCGCCGCGGCTCCCGACAAGAACAGCGCGGCCGGAGGGCCGAGGTATCGAGCCGTGGCGCGATCGGCGTCCCGCATTGCCATGAAGCCTCGGTATATGAGTCCGAGGGTCCCTACCAGCGCGGCCAGGATCGATAGATACCCGAACGTCGCGATCATTATGTTTCGCCTTCCTCCATGGGACTCCCGGTTGAACCTGACCATGCTCGGTAGGTTCAGGGTGGTCCCCCGTTTCTCATCCCAGAGGATAAGGGCATTCCGGCGGGACACCAACGGCGCAAAGTCCCCGCATAGTGGGGCACTTGGGCCCTGCCTGTTGGTAAGGAGGGCATGGAACCCTGTTTGCGTGACAAAGGGGAGTAACTTCGTCGCTGCTGATGATGCGCGCGTTTCCGAGCAGATGCCTGTGGGCGTACACTCGTCTGTCATGCCCGTGAGCCCGATTGTTCAGCTGGAAAACGTCGCCGTCAGGTACGGTCGCGTCCCGGTTCTTTCCGGAGTCGACCTCGAAGTCCCTGCCGGAGAAGCCGTCGGGATCGTGGGGCCCAACGGCTCGGGCAAGTCGACGTTGCTGCGGGTACTCGCCACGTTGCTGCGGCCGACCGAAGGCATGGTGACGGTCTTCGGTGATCAGATGGGTGATGAAACCGCGTTCGCCATCCGGCGGCGCATTGCTCTCATAGGACATCAACCCGCCCTGTATCCGCAGCTCACGTTGCGGGAGAACCTTGCTTTCGTCGCCAGGCTGTCCGGCCACTCGGAGGAGCGCGTCGATGAGATGCTCGAGATCGTTGGACTTGCCGGAGCGGTGGACCGACGAGCAGAGCAGTCATCCCACGGCATGCAGCGACGGGTCGAGTTCGCCAGGATAATTCTGACCCGCCCGGAGTTGCTGCTGCTGGACGAAGCCCATGCCGGACTCGACCGGGAGGCCGGCATGCTGGTCGATGCGGTCGTCGACAACGTGCGTTCCCGCGGGGGAGCGGCGGTGTTCGTCTCTCATGAACTCGACCGGATGATGCCGCTGGTGCAGGCTACGTATGAGTTGGTCGGCGGAACCGTTGTGCCGGGACACACAGTATGAAGAAGCTGAGTTTTTGGAGTCAGGCCTACGAGATCGGCTTGAAGGACCTTCGAATCGAGGGCCGATCCGGCGAAGTGTTGAACATCACGATTCCGTTCGGCGCCGTGGCTCTGTTGCTGATTCCGCTCTCGATCGGCGCCGACCGACCCCTCCTGGCCACTATCGGTCCGGGGATGTTCTGGGTCGTAACGCTTCTATTCGGCATGCTGGTGACCTTCCGGCAATCCGCCACCGAGACCGTCGCCAATCGGGAGATGATGGTGTTGCTAGGGGTCGATCCGGCCGCTCAGTTTGCCGGACGGGTCATAACGAGCTTCCTGCTCCTCCTCGTCTTCGAAGGTGTGCTGGCCCCTTTGACCATCATCCTCTACAACCCGGACCCCGTCTCCGGAGCTGGAGTGTTGATTCTGGTGCTGGTGCTGCTGGCGATCGGACTAGCCCTGATCGGAACGCTCGCTTCTGGTATCACCGCCGGATTGCGGTCCCGCAACACGCTCGCTCCGCTGCTGGTAGCCCCGCTGGCGCTCCCACTTCTGGTGGGTGCCTCACAGACGTATGAGGCGTTGGGCCAGGAGTCAAGTATTCTCAGTCCCATTCTTCTGCTGGTTGTTGTTGTACTCGGCCTGGCAGTGGTAGGTGTTCTGACCGCCCGTTTCCTCGAGGAGGCTGCACGTTGAATAGACATACAATCCTGGGAGGCGTCGCGCTGGTGGCGATACTCATCGGGTTTTACCTGGGTGGACAAGCTCCACTCGACGCACTTCAAGAGGAATACACGCGCATCATGTACGTCCATGTGCCCTCTGCCTGGTTGGCCTACCTCTCGTTCCTGGTGACGCTGGTCGCCTCAATCCTCTGGTTGGTACGGCGCAAGTTGGTCTTCGATCGTGTGGCCGAGTCGAGCGTTTCCGTGGGCGTGTTCTTCACGGGTCTGGCTCTGATCACGGGCATGATCTGGGGTTATCCGGTGTGGGGTACTGCCTGGGATTTCGGTGATGCCCGGATGATGACGACTGCGCTCATGTTCTTCGTCTACCTCGGCTACATCGCCCTGCGGAAGAGTATTCCCGATCCGGCGATGCGAGCCTCACGATCGGCGGTCCTCGGCATTGTTGCCTTCTTCCTGGTTCCCCTCTCGTATGTGTCCGTTCTCATCGTGAGGACGCTGCACCAGGGCATAACCGTTGCCCGACCGGACTCACCCATCGACTCGGAGATTCTGCTGGCGTTGCTCTCCAACGTCGGCGCCTTCACCCTCGTGTACCTGGTGTTCATGAGTCTGAAGACGGCCATTGCCGGTGGCGAAGAGATTTTGGAGGAACGTTCAGCAGCCGTCGATGCCACCCCCGCGGGTGCGGCCATCACGGCTCCCGACCTGGGGAAGGTGCGAGATGTCTAACGGGTGGGTGCTATTCGCCTACATCGTGGTGTACGGATTCATGATCGCCTATACCGCATTCCTAGTGATGCGGTGGCGCTCAGTGAGAGACAAGGTGGAGAACTAAATGACCCGCTATCGCTGGTTTGTGCTGCCGTCCATCGGCGTAATCGTCATCATCATCGGTTTTCTGGTTTTCCAGAGCCTCGGTGAGAACCTCGTCTACTACCTGACGCCCAACGAAGCCGTTGAGCAACGGGCGGAATTTCCCGACGGGGAACGGTTCCGTCTGGGCGGTCAGGTGCAGGAAGGGACCCTGATGGCGACGGACGCAGGTGTGGAGTTCACCGTGTCCGACGGTGCGCATGAAGTGCACATCGTCCACGTCGGTTCTCCGCCGGAGCTGTTCCGCGAGGGCGTCGGCGCCATCGTCGAGGGTGCCTGGGACGGAGACGTCTTCCGCAGCGACGAACTGGTCGTCAAACACGACGAGCAATACCAGGCCCCAGAAGACGAGGGCCACCCTTACGAGGTCCCGACGGACGCGTGAGGGGAGTCGCGGGTCGCGAGTAGCTAGTCGCGAGCCAGGAATAGTCCCCCTGAAAGGTCAACGTAGACAGACGCTTCGCTATCGCCGGTCAAGAGGCCGGGTCTGTCTATGTTGATTGGAAGGTACCGCTCGCCGGCAGGCGAGGGGTAGGGGGTTTCCTGAGTTCCTCTAACTCGCCGGCTCTACCACCGCACGCCAGTCCGGGTCGTCCGGGGCGTCTTCCTCGAGAGACCTCAAGTAGGTAGTGATTGCGGTGATCTGCTCGAGCGTCAACGGACCGCCGAAATCGAGCGAGTAGGCACCCATCTGCGAACCCGGCACTCCGACGGAGATCAAGCTTGTGATCTGACCGTCGCTGGCTGCCTCCAGGAACTGTTTCGAGTTCAGTGAAGGACCGATCTGACCGTCCAAACCCATGTCCCCGTGGCAGGCAGCGCACTGACTGGCATACAACTCCTCGCCCTGGGTTGCCAGGTCTGCAATGAGCTGCTTGCGGGCTTCGTCGCGGTTCGCCGGTTCCAACAAGCGGTAGGCCGGGAACGCCAACACAAGGATCACGATCAGCACGAGGCCGGCTTGCATCCAGGTGTTGGTCGACTCTTCGAGCGCTTGGTCGACCGGTCGCTCACCCATGAGAGCTCTCCTCACAGGATGGGCCTCGGGCGGGTTCGTTCAGCGTCTCGGCTCCGAGGGCCGGACCGGCGATCACCGCCCCGGTGTCTACATGGACTATTCCATCGATGATCTCGATCTCGTACCGGTCCATGCCGCGCGGGGTCGGGCCCGACCGGTACTCGCCTGCCCGGTTGAAGATCGAACCATGGCACGGGCACTCGAAC
>CBDTUP010000102.1:0-8266 GCA_965363685.1 uncultured bacterium
GCGGCCACATATCGAGGAATGGCGCACCCGCCGCTGGTAACCGGACAAACCATAAGGTCGTACCCCGGACTCAACACCCGGGGTACGACATATGCCCAATGGCCAATGGCTACCGGCTAGCGGCTCAGAACCAGGAACGCCTGCTCTTCGAGAGTCTCGAGATCACTCTTCATCAGGCCCTTGAAGCTCAGCGTGTAGACCGAATCACCGATGACGACGGAGCGGCGGATCTGTGCATCCCACTCGTACTCGATGCCGTCCTCCATATGTGTGACCGTATCGATCTTCTCGATTCCTTCGCGAGTTGCCTTGATGCCGATGGCGCCGGCGAAGAAGTCCTCGCCCTTCTCCTCATCCCAGCTCCAACGCTGGATTGGGACCATTGTCAGCCCAGTGGCCGGCCAGTGGAGAAAAGCGCGGTGGTCGTACTCGACCTCAGATGAGCCGTCCTCGAGTGTCATCTTGTGGAGACGGTCCGGACTGGATGGGTCGGAAACGTCGAATACTGCTATCTGTGTCCCGAGCACCCTGCCCTCTTCAGTCGCATCCTGACCGACTCCGAGCAGGAGACCATCGCCGATCGGATGCAGATAGGCCGAGTAACCGAGGATCTTCAGTTCGCCCTTGACTTCGGGAGCAGTCGGGTCGGACAGATCGATTACATAGAGCGGATCGGTCTGGCGGAACGTCACCACATATCCGGTATCACCCATCATCCGGACTGCGTAGATCTGCTCGCCAACTCCGAGTTCGCCAACCTGGCCAACCTGTTCGAGTTTGCCGCCGTCCTCTTCGAGGATGGTGACGAAACTCTCGGATTCGTCTGTCCTCCAACCCCACCATGAACCGGCGTCTGTCGTCGCTACGCGCAGGTGACCGTCGTGCTCTGACATCGACCACTGGCTCAGCAGGTGGCCGGGGACATCACCGCTGGCCCGATATACGGTCTCGTCGGGGTCGGAGATGTCGAACTTGTGAATCGCGGTTGTGTACCCCTCGGTCTCCTCGTCGAACGCGTCCTCGTCTTCTATCCGCTGCCAGTCGACCCAGCGAGTAGTGGCAACGTAGAGGCTGTCGGCCGAGGCATACACGGTCTCGCCGTCTGCCATGACACCGGTCGCCTTGTCGGGGTCGATCCCTTCGCTGAGATCGACTGTGAGCACGGTCAACATGCCGAAGCCGGAGAACTCTTCAGGGTGGAAGGTCTGGTTGCAGGCAAGCAAATTGCCTTCGGTTACGGTCGAGACTCCGCCCCGGTGGTCTTCCATCACGTAGTAGGGAACCCAATTGTCGATAGTGGAGTCCTCGATGATTGCCCGGTTGGCTCGCTCAGCATCGCGCTCGGCGCGCAGCCCGGAGGTTGCCGGATACTCGAATTCCATTCCCGTAGGAAACGCCCGCAGGACGACACGAACCGTGTCACCGACCATCCTGGCGCTGAGGTAGTTGCCGTCCAGGAACAGCTCGCGATCGATTTCCAGATCCGACGGATCACTCATGTCGATCTCGGTGATGACCGTCAGCGGGCTACCCCAGGGCGAAGGCGCTATGTCACGTGCACCGATTTCGGATACTGAGTAATAGTCCGAGTTGCCCAGCAACAGAATGCGATCGTCCGACATGACTATCTCGGAAACCCAGCCGGTGTCGACAGAGATCGAATCCATCAGGACGGGTTCGTCGCCCGTGACGTCGATGACGTAGAGACGTTGTTCGGCAACGGCGACGATGTACTCGCCGTCGGTCTTGACGATGTCCGGTTCGTCGACGCCGACTTCCTGAACATTGGTCGTCGAGAAGGCATCCCCATCGGCGCCGGAAGTAGGTGCCTGCAGCCGCTGGCCGCCGGCGTCAACTGCGGCAGACTCCTCCGCGGCGAAGGCAACGTCATCGGTTGCCCACATCCAGGGTCCGCCGGTGCCGTCGAGACCCCACGGGCCAACACGCTCGATCGCCTCGCCTTTGATCCAGTCGAGGAGATCGTCGCAATGATTGAACTGGACGAGGGCACCCGCAAACAGGCCGGGCACGTTGCCGTTGCCTGATCCTCCGGGACCTTCACTCGTGGTCGAGGTGCCGGCACTGCAGGCGGAAGCCACCATCGCAATGGTCAGTGTTAGGAGTAGCAGTCGTCGCATTTGAGTTCCTCCGGTCTGTTCTCTACTGCGACGCATGGGACTCGGGATCGGTTCCCGCCGTCATCATGCTTCTATCTCCGCAACGCGAGCGACCGCGGCGTCACCACGTAAGAAAGAAAGGTCCACCCCGCCCACTTCGATGCGATCACGAACCCGCTGCTCCAGCGAACCCGCGACGATGACCCGGTATAGGTGATCGCCGGGGCAGGTCGTAGAGGCGTGATCACGATGGCCACTGATCGTCGCCGGATCGACGCCGAACTCGGAGGCAGCCCAAGCCAGCAAGAGAACCAGCGCGTCGATCTGCGTTTCGGTTGGTTGTTGGATGTTGTAGTCGCCTTCGAGCACCGGCAGGAAGTGGCCGGCCGGGTCGTAGTTGGTGAAGGTATCGCCCGGCGCCGAGAACGGTCTGGCCTCGTACACGTTGCCGAGGCGATCGATTGCGAAGTGGTAGGCGATGTCTGCCCAACCTTGCTGTTGATGGTACGCCTGATGGCCGCGGAGCCGAGACGGGGCTTGGCTGTCGTCCGCCAGCTCAACGGCGGTGTGATGAATGGTCAGTCGTTCAATCGTGTGGGAGCCGTATTCGACGATGGGCTCCCTCGCCCCCCAACCGTTTCGTCCTATCACCTCGAGGACAACCGGGGGTGGGTTCGTCGTGGTGGTGGTTGGGGGTGGCGGAGCCGTTGTTGATACCGCGGTCGGACTCGGTGTCACGGTCGTCTGAGCGATGGTCGTCGGAGCCGCTCCCTCCGGCAAAGCTTCACCGAAACGCTGCCAGACGGCCCATCCTCCCAGGCCGGCGGCACCGCCCAGCATCCACAGGAATCTGCGTCGGGTGATCGGATCCATTCGACCATTACCCTATCGGTGAAAGCAACCGCACTGGAGGACCTCGTGGACTTCGCAATGATGACTGAGCCGCAAATCGGCGGGACCTACGAGGAGATCCTTGCCGCGGCCCTGTGGGCCGAAGAGAATGGTCTAGTCGGCTTTGCTCGCTCGGATCACTACTACTCCAGCAGAACTCCGGCCCCCGACGCCACAGATGCGTTCGCCACACTCGGAGGACTGGCGCGCGACACGAAGTCCATCAGGCTGGCCGTCCTCGTCTCGCCGATCACGTTCCGGCACCCGGCGGTCATTGCCAAGTCCGCCGCCACGATCGATCAGATGTCCGCAGGACGGTTCGACCTCGGGGTAGGTACCGGATGGATGGACCTCGAACACGAGGCCTTCGGACTCCCCTTCCCCGACTGGCCCGAACGGTTCGAGCGGTTCGAGGAGTCACTCCAGTACCTCGCCGCGGCATTCGGCTCCGAGCCGGCGGCATTCGAAGGTCGGTACTACCAGCTCAAAGGCGACATCCAACCCAAGCCCACGAACCTCCCGGTCATCATCGGCGGATCGGGCAAGTGGCGGACTCCCCGACTGGCCGGCACGTTCGCCGACGAGTACAACCACTTCATAGCCCCGGCGGCAGAAATCGCCCCCAAGATCCTCCGGGTTCGCCAGGCCGCCGAACAGGCAGGCCGAGATCCGAACTCGATCACCATCAGCGTCATGGGACCGGTACTGGTCGGGGCCGACGAATCTGAGTACCGGCAGAACCTGGCCGCCGCCGCTGCAGAACGGGACCGCAGCCCGGAGGACATGGAGGAACGTTGGGCAAATGCCGGCATTCCGTTAGGTCCGGCCGAACGGGCACAGGAGACCCTGGCCGAGCTGGAGCAGATTGGGGTCTCGAAGATGTATGTCCAGCATCTTGACCTCTCCGATCAGAGCTCTCTAGATGGAACCTTCGCTGCGCTGCGTAGCTAAACGGGATTGCAGAGCCCCTGACGAGGCTGCCCCGGGCAAGTGAACCCGGCAGCAACTGTCAGCGGCTCACATCTGCCCAGGTTGCCCTACTCAAGCGGATCAGATCGTCGAGGCTAATTGGAAATACGGTCGAAGGCGTTCCGCCGGCTGCCCATAGTCGGTCGAGTCGTTCGAGCTTCCGATCGGCGAGGACCCGCAGAGGCCGATCATGAGCGAACGGCGGTGTGCCTCCTGCTGCGTAGCCCGTAGCAGTTCTGACCTCTTCCAACGACGCCCGGCGTGTTCTCTCTCCCCCGGCGGCTGCGGCCAGGAGGCGCTCATCGAGACGCAGATCACCCGGCACCAGAGCCATCACCGGCTCCTCATCGACCATGAACACGAGCGACTTGACGATGGCGGCAACCTCGCAACCGACTGCGTCCGCAGCATCCTGTGCAGTCTTGGTTCCCTCAGGAAAAGCCTCAACCGACAACGCAACGCCATGATCGGCGGCGAAATCAAGAATTCGTTGCGTGGATGCAGACGGCTTCATATGTGTAGTCCGTTGCTACTCATACAATGAGACGCTACCTCCCGGGAGTTCAGGATTCGTCGTTTCATCACCACAGTCATCATCTTGGTTGTCGCTGCAGGTTGCGGTAGCGACACGGTCGATGAGCTCTATAGCGCCAACTTCACCTATGAATACGAGGTAGGAGAAATCGTCACGTTTGAGTTCACCATGACCCAGGGCCTGGTAGGAAACATCGATCTCGCCGCCACACCCGCAATCTTCGGCGATTCAGAAGTGCCTGGGAAAATGGACATTGCCATCGAAACCCACGGTGAGATCAGCTACTTCGTCAACCCCGGATCGACGGAGGGAACCTACGAGATAGCAATCACCGGAACCATCGACGAAACCTCAGTGAGTGGCTACATCGATTCTGAGGAGATCGACGGTGTCGAGGATCTGCCCGCCGACCTGGCCCCCGTAGCGGAACCGCCGGACCTGGTTCTCGTCGTCGATTCAACCGGAGCGGCTGCCCCACTAGAAGGTAGCCCGTCCGACCTGTTCGGCCTGCTGGCCAATCCCGGGTCTGCCGCCTCGTTGGTAGGAGCCGATCCGATGACCAACCATCTCGGCCCGGTATTCGCCTCCGCCCCTCTCAGCGCCGGCTCTACCTGGACGACAGAGACCGTCAAGGAGGTGCTCGGCACCAGCGTTACGACAACCTCCGATCATACGATCACCGGCATCTCAAAGTCGGACACTACGACGGTGGCAATCATCGAGACCGCGGTAGCGGGTTCGGGATTCGAACTGTCGCTCGGTGAGTTGTTGTCACTCTTCTTCGGCGGATCGAACGACCTCGTCGAGGGCGCCGATGTCGGCGACGTCTCTTCGCAGTTCGCCGGGACCGGGTTTGACTTGAGCATCGTGGCGTCCCCGGCCGGCGGCAGTTCGACAACGGAGTTCGACATCAGCGCCGGCCGTGTGCTCAGCTACCGAACGATCTCCGAGTCACCCGCCCAGGTGAAGCTGTCATTTCCAGATGAGGCGACCGGGGAACCGGTCACCGGCTCGATGGATTTGACGACGTCGGTCGATTTCTCGGCTTCCCTTCGTGAATCTGGAACATCTGGCTGACAACTGAGTTTTCACTATCCGCGTATTGCTAATTAAGCTGGAGATATGGCCGACCAACCGCTTCTGAAAATCGAAAACCTTCACGCCTCTGCCGGCGACGTCCCCATTCTGCGCGGCGTCGATCTCACGGTTGAGAGAGGTGCAGTACACGCCCTCATGGGTCCCAATGGATCGGGGAAGTCGACGCTGGCCAATGTGCTGATGGGCCATCCCTCCTACGAGATCACCGAGGGATCCATCCACTTCAAGGGCCAGGACATCACCGAGATGGCGACCAACGACCGTTCCAACCTCGGCATGTTCCTTGCCTTTCAGTATCCCGAGGAGATTCCCGGCGTTCCGATCGTGCAATTCCTCAGGGCCGCTCTGTCGAACCGATCCGGCATCGATTACACCGTGCTGGAGCTGAGACTCCGGGTCATGGATGTGATGCGGGAACTCGGCATGGAAGCGGGATTCGCCGACCGATACCTGAACGAGGGATTCTCGGGCGGCGAACGCAAGCGCAACGAGATTCTGCAAATGGCGGTGCTCGAACCCGAGTTGGCCATCATGGATGAAACCGATTCAGGTCTCGATATCGATGCCCTCAAGATCGTCGCAGAGGGAGTCAACAAGCTGACGGCACCCGATCGCGGGTTTCTCATCATCACTCACTACCAGCGACTTCTGGATTACATCACTCCAGATCATGTCCACGTCTTCATGGACGGACGAGTGCTGACCTCGGGAGGTTCAGAACTCGCCAAGCGGCTAGAAGCCGATGGATACGATGCCTTCCGGGAAGAGGCGCCGGCCTGAAATGACCGACCTCTCTCACCTCCGCCGGGACTTCCCAATCCTGCGGCGGGAGGAGGAAGGCCACCCGGTCATCTTCCTCGACTCTGCGGCGAGCGCACAGAAGCCCGTAGCCGTACTCGATGCGATGGATCGAATGTATCGGTCGCAGTACGCCAACGTTCACCGCGGCGCCTACCGGCTATCTCAGGAAGCAACGGAACTGTACGAGGACGCCAGAGCCAGGACGGCCAACTTCATCAATGCCGGATCACCGGATGAAATCATCTTCACCCGTGGCACCACGACGGCTTTGAACGGGCTGGCGAGCAGTTGGGGATACGATCACCTGCAACCAGGCGACCGTGTGGTTCTGTCAATGATGGAGCACCATGCCAACATCGTTCCCTGGCAGTTGGTTGCCGCCCGTACCGGAGCCGAACTCGTCTACATCCCTCTGACGGAGGATTACGAGATCGACCTCGAGGTGCTACGCGCCAAGATCGACAAGCGGGTCAAGGTGGTCTCATTGACCGGCATGTCGAACGTTCTTGGGACCATCCCTCCGATGCAGGAAATCTCCGACATCGTGCATTCCCAGTCGGATGCAGTCTTGATCGTCGACGGCGCGCAACTCGTGCCACATCTGCCGGTGGATGTCCAGACACTCGGCGCAGACTTCCTGGCCTTTTCCGGCCACAAGATGCTCGGACCGACCGGAATCGGAGTGTTGTGGGGCAGGCCTGAGCTTCTGGACGAAATGGAGCCGTGGGAAGGTGGTGGTGAGATGATCACGACCGTCGACCTGTACGAGTCCACCTGGGCACCTGTTCCGCAGAAGTTCGAGGCCGGAACTCCTCCCATTGCTGAAGCCATCGGATTGGCAGCCGCCGTCCACTACCTCGAGGAAGTCGGCATGGATGAGGTTCGGTCACATGACCTCGACCTCACGGCCTACGCGCTCGACCGAATGAGCGAAGTACCGGATCTCGTTCAATACGGGCCAACCGACATCAAATCCCGCGGGGGTGTGATCAGTTTCACACTGGGCGATGTCCATCCTCACGACATCGCCACCATTCTCGACAGCCGGGGCATCTCCGTTCGAGCCGGCCACCACTGTGCTAAGCCGTTGATGGCAGATCTCTGTGTGGCGGCCACCGCCCGGGCGTCATTTCACGTCTACAACAGCCGTGCAGACGTCGACGCCTTTATTGACGGGCTCAACGAAGCCCGCTCGCTATTCGGGTTGGATTAGGGTTCCGGCAATGGCACTCGATGAGTTGTACCGAGAAGTGATCCTCGATCACTACCGGAATCCACGTAATCGAAAACCTCTCGATGCGTCCGACTCCCATGCGGACGGACACAATCCCCTATGTGGAGACGAAATCTCCCTCGACCTTCACTTCGAAGGGGAGACCGTCGCTGAGGTAGCGATCATTGGGCGAGGATGCTCCATCAGCCAATCATCGGCATCGATGATGTCCGAGGCGATCAAAGGCAAGACCCGGGCGGAAATCGATGAGTTGACCAGTCGCTTCAAGGCGATGATGGCCATCGACTCCGACGGCGACGCCGGACTCGATCCTGAACGGCCCGGTGCAGTGCTTGGAGACCTGGAGGCGTTGCAGGGGGTCCGGAAGTTTCCGGTTCGGATCAAGTGCGCCAATCTGGCATGGACGACGCTCGACGAGGCGTTGAACCAGTAGCGGCATCCGGCGTCCAGGCCGAACCGATCAACCGGAGAACTCCCACGCTCGAATACCACAGGCCTGTGCAGAGCCGACCAATTGTGTTTCAGCGCGGCAGATCTGATCGGCCCATCAGGTATTCATCCACTGCGCGAGCACTCTGCCGTCCCTCTCGGATCGCCCAGACCACCAGGGATTGGCCCCTC
>CBDTUP010000103.1:0-8234 GCA_965363685.1 uncultured bacterium
AGGCGTCGTTCATCCGATGCCCACCAATGTGCTACCCCTGTGGGTCGAAGTCGAGGATCCGGCTGCCGACACGACTTCCGCCATCCAGCTTGGCGAGTTCAGCTATCAGGTCGCCGGCTACGCATTGTCCATGCAGCCGGCCGGAATTCCTACTCGTTGGACCGTAGGTTTTCGGGTTCCGTCGGCCGCCAGTTCTGACCTGAACCTGCAAGCCTCATTCGGCGGCCTGGTCGTAGCCGAATGGGACCTCGAATCCGATGCAATCCCTTCGGCAGGCTGGGACCGCCCAGAAGGTTTTGACTTTGCCGAACTCGGCGATTCGATCGTCTGGGGAGACTCCCTGTTGATCGAGCCCAAAGCCGTCGAGACGGTCGTGTGCGCCGATCCGCAGTACGGGCATGTGTCCGTGGACGCTTCCTTATTGCTCGGCATTTCGAGCGTTGTCGACGTGGACGCCCTCTGGCCAAACGTCCGTTACCCGGAAATGCCGGCAATCATGGTCTGGGCAGACGGCACGACGGCCCGATATTCGTCAGGCTCTGCTGCTCTTTACGACGACGAGACCGACGAGGAACGGTTCGACAACACGCTCCTCCCCTACGGCGAGCACGTCATAGTTTCGCCTCAGACCGATCATGATCGGTTCATGGAGTTTGTCGCACCCCGCGACTCCCGTTTCTCAGACGTCGCTGAGGCACCGGTCGCGCTGGTCCTCTATCCACCGGACGGGCCGGCCATCTGGGTCGATCTCGACTCGACACCGACCGGCACCATCAGTGAGTTCGACTGCGAGATTCCATCGTTCAGTCTCTTTGCCGTTGATCGCGATGGTGCCGCGCCGGAGCCACCGGTGCCGGTGCTCGAACCTGACACGATCTTCGACGCCTGAGGTTCGACTGGAACACGTCGGTCCGTTGGGTAACGGTCAAGCCGACCCTATGCGGTGGCGCCGAGGAACTGCAGCCAATCGGGATCGACCTGGGGACCGGCGCTGGCGTAGACCCAGCCGAACCGCCACGGAGGCTTCGGGGCGCGAGACAGCTGCAACCCGATCTCGCTGGGAAGACGATCCGCCTTCCTGAGATTGCACCTACGACACGAGGCCACGACGTTCTCCCACGTGTGGGTCCCGCCGCGCGATCGTGGCATCACGTGATCGATGCTCTCTGCCGGTGCATCGCAGTACTGGCATGCATGGCCGTCTCTAGCGAGGATCCCACGGCGGGTTGGGGGACCCTTGCGGTGATGAGGAACTTTTACGTATCGCACGAGGCGGACAACCGAAGGCACGTCAACAGCGGTCCGTTCAGAATGCAAGCGATCCGGCCCCGAGGCGACTATCGAGGCCTTCCGATTCAGGACGAGCACGACCGCCCTGCGTGCACTGACTACAGAGACCGGTTCGTAAGTCGTATTCAAAACGAGTGCACTTGGCACCCGGACCTCCTGAAATGATGCAATACCCTACCAGTGAGCATCGACCAGATCCGCGCACTTTCCCCCCCGGCCGGGCTCCTGCCGGGACAAAGCAGGCCGGGTGGAATAACGAATGATCCTTGACCTCACTGAGCGTGAAAGCTTGACTACGCCGTAGACACACCGGAGAGCTTTTGAACGTCGTCGGGTACATTCGCGAACTATCTACAGCCGAATCCGGCGAGATGTTCGCGCAATCCGAGCGGGTCCGTCGATGGGTTGCCAGAAACGGCTATCACCTCGTCGCCCTCTGCCAGGACGCTTCCGGAACCAGCCGCGACAGGGTTGGATTCAAGGCTCTGCTCGGACTCGCCGGACGGGGTCAGGCCGACCTGGTGGTCATTCCCGGGCTCGAAACACTCTCCTCCGACAAGGTCGTGCAGGAGATCATGCTCGACCGGCTGCGTTCCCACAGACTGGCCGTAGTTTCAACCGAAGAGTCAGAACACGAACTGATCGCTACTCCCTCAACCGATCCGGCCCGAATGCTGATTCGCGACGTACTCTTCAGAGTCGATCAGTACTCGGACCTTCTCGAACCGACCGAGGCACACCCGGCGCTACATATCGCTCCTCTTGTTGAAGAGTCCGATACGTCTCCGATTGACGCCGACGTCTTGATCGAGTTCGTAGAGGAAGCTCCAACCGCCTCGGCCTCGTAGGAACTCGGGGCCGGAGCGTCAGCCTACGAGAGCGGCCCAGACTGCTCTTGCGAATCCAAATTCCCACCCGACCGTGACGAACGCTGAGCCTACGGCGAGGTCGCCGGCGCCCCGGTCGAGCACTGCGGTGATAGCGGTCCGAGAACCCTGTTCGGTTTTGTGAATCGCAACCACCGTCGGCGGCGCTCCCTTTTCGCCGAGCAGCTCGAACACGGCGGCGACGATCGCATCGCGCAGCCCGTGGCGACCCAACGGACTCTGAACAGCTGCCATCCCCTGTTGATCGTCTCGAGCAGTCACGATGAGCTGGTCGCGGGCCTCTTCGACGGCCACGGCCGAAAGCCGTCTAACCGCCATAGAAGTGCTCGACGGATTGACGACGACATCTTCAACTTCCTGCTCGGACGTCGGAGGCGTAGGGGCGGCCTGAGGCTCCGGGGCAGTTCGCTCGGGTGCCAGCCGGGACCGCAGGCCATGATTAGCCAGGATCTGCTGTACGAGGGCACCAACCTGCCGTCGATCAGCTCCTGCGTCGATATGAAGCCTCACAGATGGATATCGGTCGTCGATAACCTCCACCTGCGCGTCGGCCACACCCTCGATCGCCATCAACTCCTCATGAAGGATCGTCATGTCGCCGCCCGTTGCCATCGACGCCATCGTAGGTATCCGATCAGATTCGCGCCTACCAGGTCGACCAGCGGGGAGCCGTCGGGGGTCGCGACGGTCCAATTCAAGTACCGCTGGTCCGGTTGAAGGGAATCGCGTGGCCGGGCCCGGCCACGTCTGAAGGCGCCGACGAATACGAAGCGGACGGTTTCCAGCCCTAGACCGGGGTGCCGCATCAGTACCCGCATTGTTGTGTTCACTCGCCCCATCCCGCCATCAGTATATGACACTATGGGCTCGCAGCCATCACCTGTTTTTCAACCTTTGATAACCTGGACGCGCAGAAACCAAACGAGAGGGACCAAGGGTGACAACTACTGAGACGGCAGAACGAGAACAGGTCGCCTGGTTCTCTCATCAGTTCGCCGAGATCGGGGACAATATCGAGCGGGTGATTCAGGGCAAACGGTCGGTTATCGACTTGATCGTCGCCTGTCTGATTGCCGAAGGCCATGCCCTCATCGAGGATGTGCCCGGAGTAGGCAAGACGCTCCTCGCCAAATCGCTGGCCCGTTCCATCGAGAGCGAGTTTCAGCGAATTCAGTTCACACCCGATCTACTTCCCTCAGACATCACAGGCGTCTCAGTGTGGAATCGAGGATCGAGCGAGTTTGTTTTCAATCCTGGTGCCATATTCGCCAACATCGTCGTTGGGGATGAGATCAACCGGGCAAGTCCCAAGACACAGGCAGCACTGCTGGAAGCAATGGAGGAGCGGCAGGTAACCGTCGACGGGACCACCAGACCGCTCCCACCTCCGTTCATGGTGGTGGCCACCCAGAATCCACTAGAGCACGAAGGAACCTATCCCCTGCCTGAGGCTCAACTCGATAGGTTCATGATGAGGCTGACAATCGGTTACCCCAGTCGCGAAAAGGGACTGGAGATCCTCGATGCCCATGGGATCACCTCGATGTTCGATTCCCTGGGTCCGGTCATCTCCGCATCCGACGTGACGAGGATGATCGATATCGCCCGTCAGGTTCACGTTGCGCCATCCATCAAGGGCTACATCATCGACGTCGTCGAAGCCACCAGGAATCACGATGAGGTATTGCTGGGAGCGTCTCCACGGTCCGCTCTATTCCTCCAACGGGTCGGACGAACCAGGGCGGCCAGCGAAGGTAGAGATTTCGTGAATCCAGACGACATCAAATCGGTGATTGAGCCGGTGCTGGCTCACCGCATGGCGCTTCGGCCCGAAGCCCAGATGCGGGGCACCTCGATTCGCGAGATCCTGGACGGCTTGCTGCGAAAGCTTCCGGTCCCGGGGACTCGAACGAGCAACTGATGCTCACAGACCGGGGTTGGGCGGCGCTGGGTGCGAGCCTGGCTCTGGTTGTACTGTGGGTGGCGCTGGGCGAGACCGAACTACTCGCAACCGGTTTGTTCCTGACCGTGGCCGCTGTTCTCTCCTGGGCATACACCAGATTCAGCAAGCCGTCGGTACGGGTTGTTCGCCACTTGCGTCCGAATCTCGTGCGCGAAGGCGATCAGGCCCTGGTCCGGACGGCAATCACCAATACGGGACGCTGGTCGATCTGGAACCCGGTCATCGAAGACGAAGTCGTGGAACTCGGTGCGGCCCGATTTGCGGCCGCCCGCATTGGACGTGGAGCGATGAGCACTGGCACCTACCAGATCCTCTGTCGCCCGCGCGGCATCTATCAAGTTGGACCGACCCGGATCTCGATTAGCGATCCACTCCGCTTCGCGCAGAGAACCATCGAGACGGGTGAAGCCGATCGCCTGGTGGTCTACCCGACCACCGAACGACTGGACGACTTCCCGATTGTGCGCGGTCGTGATCCTTCCATGCACGCCTCCAGACCGGAATTCTCCCACCGGGGAGGAGAGGACTTCTTCACGTTGCGAGAGTTCCGCACAGGAGACGATTTGCGACGCGTTCATTGGCCGAGTTCGGCCAAACGCGACGAACTGATGATCAGACAACTCGAAACTCCGTGGCAGTCGAGGGCACTGGTCGTCCTCGACGCCAGGGAAGATCGGTACACAACACCGGCGGAGTTCGAGCAGGCCGTCCGTGGTGCGGCCTCGGTCATTCGTCATCTGTTTGCGTCGGGCTTCGATACCGACTTGTGGACCGGCGTGGCCCAGACTTCGAGTCGCGATCCGGACTCATTTCCGCGGGCGATGGAGGCGTTGGCCGGGATCAAGCTCCAGCAGAACCTCGACATCCGCTCCGTACTACGGGCGCTACGTCAGACGGGCGACGGTGGGGTCCTGATCTTTGTTGGAGGCAGTCCGGACTCCGATCTCTATGCCGCCCAGCAGCTGCTCGCCCGGGAATACCCTGCGACGATCCTCTTGTCCGTCACCTCCGATGCGTCGACAGACTTGCTTGATTTTCAACGGGCAGGAGTGGTCACAATCTCAGTCCCGGCCGATGGCTCGTGGTCGTCGGCCTGGCTCGAAGCGACGAGGAGGACATGGTCTACCGTCTCAGCGCGCTAGCCATCGCAGGTGCAGTCCTGCTCGATCTGCTCCGGCTGCAGCGATTGCTCCGGCCGACCGAGTCGGCAGCCTCGTGGCAGATTATTCTCATCGCAGCGGTGATCCTGGGCGGGGTCATCACCTGGGTAGCGCGCACCTACCGCATCGGACGTTGGGGAACTATCGCGCTGAACGTCGGCGGCATGTCGCTGGCCGTACTACGAATCGGTGCACCGGACACCCTCACATTCGGCATCATCCCCACTGCCGCAACACTGACGGAACTCGGCGAGGAGTTCACATTCGCCCTTCAACTCCTCCGCTTCGGTAACGCACCTGTTGTACCCGTGGTGGGTTTGATCGTGATCCTGGCGCTGATTTTCTGGGTGTTTGGCATGCTGGGAGTGTGGGGACTCACCTCAGGCCATCCATGGGTGGGCAGCGTGCCTGCGCTGACGTTCTACCTCCAACTCTCGACGATTGACCGGGCGCCATCGAGCCTGCCGTGGACGGTGGCATTCCTTGGGCTATTGGCGATTGCGGTAGCAGGCGTGGCGGGCGAGGACAGATTGCAGGGTGCGGGCCGCCTGCGAGGATCAGATGGACTGGCGGTGCAACGGACGGCCTGGATGGTTCCGATTGCCGTGGTCGTTGCTCTGGGAGGGATCACCATCCTGGGCACCGGCGCAGCCGCCGATCGCGTCCCGGAGAGCGGCGTCCTCGAGTGGCGAAGTCGGTCCGGACTGGGCGACGGTATTTACGGCGGGGTTTCGTACAACCTGTATACGGGGATCGTGCAGGAATCGTTGCTTTCTCTGTCTGATGAACCGGTATTCGTGGCGCGAGTCTCCGACTCCGACATACGGCCGCACGAGATGTTTTGGCGACTCGTAACACTCGATTCCTTCGACGGCGAGAACTGGTTCCTGACCAATCGGGGAACCCGATCGCCGGAGCCGGGCGAGCCGTGGGAGGGGGACGGATTTGAGTTCCGCGGCCCGACCGCGACAGTCGATCAGGTCATTCAGATCCGTTCGCTCGAAATGAACTACCTGCCCACCATCTATGCGCCAAGCGGTCTGACCTCTGAGACCGAGATAGTCACACAGAGCCTGCGCGTGCGCACAGACGCCTCGGTGCGATTCGATGCCCTGACCTTCGAGGGGCTCACATATCAAGTGCGTTCTGAAGTTCCGCAACCCGATCTCGACGTGCTGGCGACGGTCAACGGTGAGTTGTCCCCGGTCTTCGAAACTGCGTCGAAGGCTGCTGCTTTCACGGGACAACCTACGACCGGAACGGGGGCAGCACCGGAAGAGCTCGAGCATTTTCTCGAACTCCCCGATGATCTAGACGTGCGGCTTCTGGCACTCGCACGGGATGCGACCCTCGACGCGACCGGCAAGTTCGAAGAAGCACTCTTTCTGGAACGGTTTCTCCGCAACACGGTTGGCCCGGAGGCGTTCACCTACTCAGTTGATATCGAATCCGGCCACAGTGCCGAGAATCTCGTTGACTGGCTTACCGACCCGGATAGTCCGAACTATCGCACCGGGTACTGCGAGCAGTTCGCTACCTCGCTCGCCGTCCTGGCAAGAGCGCGGGACATCCCCAGCAGGGTGGTGATCGGCTTCACTCCCGGCGACGTGCAGGATGATGGTCTCATCGTCGTCCGCCAGCGCAATGCACACTCGTGGGTGGAACTGTGGATGGAGGGTCAGGGTTGGGTCCGCTTCGATCCCACTCCTCGAGGTGCGGGCGACAATCCATCAACGGTGGATAGCCTGGCCGGATTCGATCCGACGCTGTACATACCCGAACCCGAGGAATTCGACGAGAACGTGGCGATCGGCCCGGACGGCGAGCCGATTCCATTCGGTCCCGAGCGGGGCGAATTCCTCCCGGAGGACATACTCGACGAAAACGCACCGTTCGTGGCTGCGGGTGACGCTGCCATCGGAACCGGACTTCCCTGGCGCCTCATCGTGCTCTCCATTGTTGGTGTTGTCGTCGGTGCAGTACCGGCGATCAAGTGGGTTCGCAGACGCCTGCGGCTCCGCCGTTTGAAGACCGGCGACATCTCGGCCGCATGGGACGAGGTCGTCGATCGGTTGACCGACCTTCGCTACGACGTGTCGGAATGGAAAACACCGGCTGAACTGGCAGTCACCACCGAACCATCGTTGACGGCGCTGGCAGCGGTATACGGGGAAACGATCTACGGCCCTCCCCGCGAGCTGAGGCAACGTCAGATTGAGATCGGGACGGCCTCGTTCAGCTCGGCCGAGTCGGTGCTGCGCCACCGTCACTCGCGCTGGCAGTTGATCAGGTCCTGGCTGAACCCATCCTCACTCCGCACCCCCCGCTGACCCTTCTTCGTTTCTGGGCAGCATTGAGGATCACCAATAGGGAGCGATCCGGCCCAACGACTTCCGAAGATCCTGGTTACGAGCCGAGCGCCTCTTCGGCGACGTCCTCTTCGACCAGACGCAGGACCTCGAGGAACTGTTCTCTGTCGAGTTCGAAGCGGCTGACATCCTCTTCGACTTCCCGAGTGATCGAGTCGATGGCCACGAAGAACGCCATCTGGCCGGAGCGAAGCGCATCGAGCAGCTCGCCATCATCCGAAGCGATCTTGAAGATCGATGATCCGTCCGTGATCAGCTTGACCTCGGATAGGTGGGTATCCATGTCGGCATTCCGCCGCAAGTAATCCCATGCTCGTCGCACCCGCTGCACAGACATTCCATTGTCGAGGAGGCTTCGCACGACGCGCAACGCTACGAGGTCACGAAAGGAGTAGAGGCGCCGTACTCCAGGGCGTCCTCCAGTCGATTGCAGCGATGGCCTGACCAGGTTCACGCGATCCCAATAGCGAAGCTGATGGGGAGTGCAACTGGTCAGCTTGGAAGCCTGCTGAGCTGTGTATCCGTCGTTCAATCCTCACTCCCCAAAGAGCCCGGGGCAACCGGA
>CBDTUP010000104.1:0-8144 GCA_965363685.1 uncultured bacterium
CGGGAGCTGTTGTTGGTGGGGAGATTGTCGATGAAGACCCCTTTAGAGGTGCACTGACGCGTCTATGGAAGACGGCCAAACTCCCGAAGAAGAGAGTCGTTCTCGGGATTGCCAACCAGCGCGTCATCGTACGGCGGGTCGATCTGCCATACATGGCGGAGGATGAACTCGCGGAGTCCCTCGCTTTCCAGGCTCAGGAGTACATCCCCATACCAATAGACGATGCGATTCTCGACTTCATTCCGCTCGAAGAGTTCACCACACCCGAGGGAGAGCCGATGCTCTCCGTCCTGGTAGTTGCGGCTCAGAAACAGATGGCCTCGGACATCCTCAGGGTTGTACAGGGACTCGGTATCAAGCCGATGGCGGTTGATCTCCAGGCCTTTGCACTGGTCCGGGTCTTGTTCGGTGGTGACATCAACCTGGATACTGCGCCGCAAGCTGTGGTCAACATTGGTGCAGGCTTGACCCAGGTCGTCATCGTCAAGGGAGGGTCCGTCCGATTCCTCCGCATTGTTTCCCTGGCCGGCGAGGACTTCTCGAGGGCGCTCGTAGACGGCATGGGCGTCGACGCTGCGACCGCCGAGCAAACGAAACGCCGTGTTGGCGTTGCCATCGAGGGTATGCCCTCCGGTGGCGATGGAGACGATCAGGCGCGCATGCTGCTAACTCGCCAGGCCGATGCACTCCTCGACGAGATTCGGGGCTCCATCGACTACTACCTGTCCCAAGCAACAGACGGTGGAATCCAACGTATGTACGTGGCGGGCAACGGTGCCCGTCTACCGCATCTCGCCAACCGGCTGGGACGAGCCCTCAATGTGGAGGTTTCACCGATCCGGATGCTGGACGGTGATCGGCTCAAGATCGGCAAGGTGGGTCTCTCTGAGGCAGAGCTGGCTCAAGCCCAGCCGGTCCTTCCGGTTCCCGTGGGGCTTGCGCTTTGGGGTGAGACCTAATGCGACCGATCAACCTCCTTCCGCCTGAAGTCTCGGAGAAATCCAAGACGCGGCGCCGGCTCGCCGCCGGGGTCCTCGGCATTGTGGCGTTCTTGGCGGTGCTCGCCATGGCGACGTTGTGGCTGCTCGGACAGGCGAACGATGCAGAGACGGACCTTGAAGCCCAACGAGACACGAACCAGAGACTCCAGGCGGAGATCGGCGCACTGGATGGAGCGAGGCAGCTGAGGTCGGAGTACCAGAACGGAGTGAGTCGAATTCAGACTGCGCTGGCCAATGACGTCGCCTGGGGGCGCCTGTTGAACGACTTGGCTCGAATCATCAACGATCGGGCATGGCTGTCGTCTCTCACCGCGCAGGCGACACCGCCCACGGAGACTGATTTCTCGTTTGGTTCGCTGGGTGTCAGCGGAACTGCATTCTGGTATGAGGACGCCGCTTCTTGGTTGCGTGTACTCGACTCGAGTTACTGGCCGGCCGTCGGCGCCGGTTGGGTCAGCTCGACCTCGCAGGCAGAAATCGAGGAGGTTCCGGTAATCAACTTCGCCTCGGCAGCCTCCCTTACCTCTGCCGCTCTATCGACCCGTGTAATCGATCTCATTCCGGAGGTGCCGGAGTGAGACGACTGCTGGTTGTTTTTCTTGTGATGATCCTCATTACGGCGCTGTGGTGGTTCTTCGTCGTTGGTCCGATCAACGAGCGCAAGGACATAGCTCAGATCGATCTCGAGACAGCGCAGACCGAAGAGTTCACTTTGAGAACCACGCTCTCACGTCTCAAGAAGATCGAGGAGAACCAACTCGAGTACGCGACGGCGATCGGACAGCTCGAGGGTGCGATTCCAGGGGCGCCTCGTCTTGCGGAGTTGATCGATGATCTGAGCCAGTTGGCGGATGAGAACGGGTTGACATGGGCAAGCGGTTCCTACTCACTGCCGCGCGCGGTTGAAAACACCGACATCTTCGAGATCGGTGTTTCGGTTCAGGTACAGGGGCAGTTCTTCGAGATCTTGGGATACCTGTACGGAATTGCGGATCTCGAACGTATTGTTCGCGTCGATTCCATCTCGCTGTCCTCCAGTGCGGACGAAGCCGGATTCCACGCAATGGCGGCGTCAACCGGCGGCGTGGTGTTCACCACCAGCGAGGCAGTGATTCCTGTTGAGCTGTCGTCACTGCTATCTGAGGTCGAAGAAGCATTGGACGAAGCGGTCGATGAGGCAGCCGAGGAGCCGTCCGACGAGACCACGGATGGGTCAACAACCACGACGACGGAGGGGACGTAACATGAAGCCCCTGACCATTCGACGAGCCGGGTCTTCCATCGCCATGTCGATCCTTTTGATCGGTGTTGGTATCGCCTCGGCCTGGATTGCTTTTACGCCCGGTTCGAGCGCAGACACCGAGGTGCTGTCCGGACGTCTGGCCCCAACCGAGATCGTCCAGCCTCAGACAGCCCCACTGCTCGAGGGAATGCGGGTAACGGCCAACTTCCAATTCACGCAACCGCGTGATCCGTTCAGGCCGCTGATAGTCGAAGGTGGTGTGATCATCTCCGATGGCTCGGGTGGCGGGAATAACGGTGGTGGAGGTCAGACCATCGACGGCATTGTCGTAAAACTGATCGACGTTTCTGACGTGGGCGGCGTACTGAGGGCAAGAGTCGAGGTAGCGGGAGTGGAATACGATGTAGGCGTCGGTGAGACATTCGCTACCAACTTCAAGATCGTCAGCCTGGACAGTGATTCGGCGGTGATCCTCTTCGGGGACAACGCTTTCGAACTACTCATCGGTCAAGAGATCATCAAGTAGTTTCGCCGGCCGGGCCAATCGCTGGAGCATCGCCTTCGGCAGATGCACGTGCTCAGCGCCCAATCCGCAGAACCGAGAACTGAGAGATTTCCTGGTCCCTTCTCACCCATGATTCGATTCCTGACCGCCGGTGAGTCGCATGGTCCCGGCCTCGTGGCCATTGTGGAAGGCCTACCGGCAGGTTTGCCGTTTGCTACCGATGATCTGGCCGCGGAACTGGCACGTCGTCGAATGGGATACGGCCGGGGCAACAGGATGAAACTCGAGAAGGACGAGCTGGAGGTGCTCGGGGGAATCCGGCACGGTTTCACCCTCGGCAGTCCGGTGGCGGTGCTGATCAGGAATACGGAGTGGCCGCGTTGGTCGGAAGAGATGTCGGCCGAGCCCGGTGAGACCAAGCGGGCGGCGAAGACCCCACGGCCCGGCCACGCCGACCTCGCTGGGATGCTCAAATACGACACACACGATGCCCGCGACATCCTCGAGCGGTCTTCGGCGCGGGAAACTGCGGCACGAACCATCGTCGGATACCTCGCCAAGCAGTTGTTGGCTGTGGTCGGAGTCGAGATTGTCAGCCACGTGATCGCTATCGGGCCGGCTGACATTCCCGCCGGGCTCCCAACGATCTTTCCGCGCTGGATGAATCTCCGGTGAGAGTCTTCGATTCTGCCGGCGCCAAGGCAATGATCGAGGCAATCGAGGCGGCCAAGCAGGACCGCGACACACTCGGTGGAGTCTTCGAAGTACTCGCCTACGGATTGCCGGCCGGAGTTGGCAGCCATGTGCATTGGGACAGAAGGCTCGACGCCCGTTTGGCCGAGGCCCTGATGTCGATCCAGGCCATCAAAGCCGTCGAGGTGGGCGACGGACTGTCGACCGCACGTGCGCGAGGTTCTGATGCGCACGACGAGATCTTCTATGCGGAGGGCGAGTGGTCGCGCAATCGCGACCGGGCTGGAGGCATCGAAGGGGGAATGTCCACCGGTCAGCCGGTGCGGGTACGCGCCTCCATGAAACCCATTGCCACCCTCATGCGGCCCCTGTCCTCGGTCGACGTGGATTCCAAGGAAGCCGACGTGGCCTTCCGTGAACGATCGGATACGTGTGCAGTGCCTGCCGCCGCGGTGGTAGGCGAGCAGATGGTTGCCTACGTTCTCGCCGATGAGTTGCAGCGGATGTTCGGTGGCGACACCGTCGATGACTTCATGCGGGCGTTCGAGTCATATCGGACGAGACTCAGCGAGTTCTGATGCGCCACCTATGGCTCATCGGGATGATGGGATCGGGCAAATCGCATGTCGGGCGTCGCATCGCGGAACTCTCCGGCCACCCGTTCGTAGACACCGATGACAGGATCGTGTTTGAGTCGGGCCGTTCAATTGGTGACATGTTCGAGGCTGATGGGGAGGCTGAGTTTCGTAGTGTGGAAGAAACAGCGTTGCGATCGGCCGCGGCCGAGCCTGTGGCCGTCATCGCCACCGGCGGGGGAGCGGTGCTCAGCGACGTCAATGTGGAGGTCATGCGCCGGTCCGGCACGGTCATCTATCTGGAGGCAGACCCGTCGACTCTCGCCCGTCGAGTCGGAGCAGATGAGAGCCGCCCGCTGCTGAAGGCTCGCGATCCACTAGTTGCCATGACAGAGATCCTGAATCGGCGCGGTGGGCTCTACCGGGCCGCGGCTCACGTCACCATCCAGTCCGATGATCGCGATCTGGACGAAGTTGCGAGAGAGGCCATTGCAGTATGGAACGAATTCTGATCGGCCGGGACTCCGAGGTTCTGATCGGGCGTGGATTGCCGGCTGGAATGCTCCCAGTCAGCAATACCAGGACACGGGCGGCAATCATCTCCCAACCCGGCGCGGCGCGACTTGCTGAGCAAGTGGCGGCCGCAATCGAAGGCGAGGGCTGTTCAACACACTTGAAGGTGCTCCCCGACGGCGACGCCATCAAGACTCTCGAGATTGCGGGAAGAACATACGAGTGGCTGGCCGACCTGGGGATCGGACGGCACGACACGGTTGTTGGTGTTGGTGGCGGCGCGGTGACCGACTTCGCCGGTTTCATCGCAGGAACCTGGCTGCGGGGCATCGAAGCGATCTACGTCAGCACCACCTTGCTGGGTGCGGTCGATGCTGCCATTGGCGGAAAGACCGGGCTCAACCTTCGAGGCAAGAACCTCGTCGGACTGTTTCGCCATCCGGCCCGGGTGGTGATCGACATCGACGTGCTCAATGCCCTCCCCGATGAGTTGCTGAGTGAGGGCTTCGCCGAGGCGGCGAAGGCAGGCTTCATCGCCGACCCGATACTCATCGAACTGATAGCGCGTGACGGCCTTGCTGCCGATCTAGAAGAGGTGGTGTCCAGGGCCGTCGCAGTGAAGGGCGAGGTCGTCGCCGGAGACTTCCGCGAGGCCGGACGACGCGGAATCCTCAACTACGGACACACGATCGGCCATGGGATTGAGATTGCAGCCGGAATCTCACACGGTCGGGCAGTGTCCATCGGCATGGTGGCGGCGGGCGCAGTTAGTGAGGCTCGCCTCGGTTTCGCCGGCGCGATGCGTCAGAAGGGCATCCTTGCCGGCCTCGGCTTGCCGGTGGTCGCGCCTGCCGTCGATGTGGCCGAGGTGCGGAGGCTCATCGGCTTGGACAAGAAACACGATTCAGCCGGATTGCGAATGGCGCTGCTCGAGGACTTCGGCAAGGTGCACATCCAACACGTGACCTCCGACGACATCACCCTGGGCCTCGCTGCCATCGGCCTCACCTGAGCCACTCCCCAGACGTTTCTGTCAATCGTGTGTACCGAAATCGATACCCCCGATTGACAGGAAACGGGGAAGTGGCGGACGGTTACACTGCGGCGGCCCGCATTTATGAGGATTCTCAATGATTTCAACCAACGACGTCAAACCTGGAATGGCGCTTCAGCTCGGTGAAGGACTGTTTCAGATTGTCGATTATCAACACGTAAAACCCGGCAAGGGCAAAGCCTTCGTACGGATGAAACTCAAGAACATCGAGTCCGGCGCGGTGATCGACCGCACGTTCAGGGCGGATGAAGATGTTGATCGAGCAATCGTGGAGAAGAAAGATCACCAGTTCCTGTTTCGCGACGATCTCGGGTTCCATTTCATGGATCTCGAGACCTACAGCCAGTTCGCCGTCTCTGCCGATCTGATCGGTGACGACGAGCGCTATCTCCTCGAGGGGGCGACGGCGGTGCTCGTGATGCACGAAGGCACTCCGCTCGGAATCGACCTTCCGGCGGCCGTCGAGCTTCGGGTGATCGAGGCCGAACCGGCAGTGAAAGGTGATCGCGTCTCGGGAGCGACCAAGCCCGTCACGGTCGAGACGGGCCTCGTCGTGCAAGTACCCCTGTTTGTTGACGTTGACGATGTGATCAAAGTCGACACACGCAGCGGCGACTACCTGACCCGGGCGTGACTGAAGAACCCCGGGATCAGGCGCTGAAGCGGCTCTATGAGGCGGAGCAGCGTGGCACCGTGGACGTCGATCTCGGCGGTGTCCCGGCCAAAGCGGCGCGCATGATCAGCGGTGTCCTCAGCCACAAGGATGAGTTGGACGCCAGGATCGAAGCGACTTCCGATCATTGGAGCGTCGAGAGAATGCCGCCAATCGACCGAACCGTGTTGCGAATTGGGCTCTACGAATTGCAGCACGAGCCCGACATCCCGGCCGCAGTGATCGTTTCCGAAGCAGTGCGTCTGGCCAAGACCTACTCCACCGAGCGCAGCGGGTCGTTTGTCAACGGCGTCCTCGGCCACCTTGCAGATGAGGAACGCCCTGGATGAGGATCGAACCTCCGTGCTAGTCCTGCGGGGAGGGACCGTGATCACCGTCGATGGTCCGGGTACCGCGGATCTGGGCATTGAAAACGGGAGGATTGTCGGCATCGGCGAGGTTGGGGCAGCGGCGCAGGGAGCGGCGCAAGGAGCGGCGCAGGAAGTCGATGCAAGTGGCTGCCTCATCGGCCCGGGCTTCGTCGACATACACGTCCACTTTCGTGAACCCGGTCAGACATGGAAGGAAGACATAGAAACGGGATCGAGAGCCGCTGCCGCCGGCGGATTCACCGCGGTGGTGCCGATGGCCAACACCGCTCCGGCAACGGACACCGTTGACCTGGTACGGGCAGTCACGGGCCGTGGAAGTGAAGTCGGATTGGTCGACCTCGCCCCTGCGGCCGCGTTGACGCTGGGGCGGAAGGGCAAGACGGTCAGCCCAATCGAGGCTCTGTGGGAAGCCGGCGTACGGATATTCAGCGACGACGGGGACAGCGTGGCAGACACCGCTGTCCTGGAAGAGGCTATGGAACGAGTGGCGGCAGTGGGCGGTGTCGTCGCTCAACACGCGGAAGATGCCGCCATGACCGTGAATGGTCACATGCACGAAGGAACCGTGTCTCGCCGGCTGGGAATCGGAGGTCTTCCAGCCGCCGCCGAGGTGGAGGTAGTCGCGCGCGACCTCGAGCTCGCCGTTCGAAGTGGGGTCCGCTATCACGTGCAACACGCGTCGACGGCCGGCACGGTGAGTCTGATCCGTTCAACAGGGCCCAAGATGCCGAACCTCACGGCCGAAGCCGCACCGCACCATTTCTCGCTCGACCACGAGAGCGTCGAGGATGGCGGGACGGTTATGAAGATGTACCCGCCGCTTCGAACTCACGACGATGTTCTAGCTGTGGCCGACGCGGTACGGGATGGGACAATCGGGGTTGTTGCCACCGATCATGCGCCTCACTCGGCCGCAGAGAAAGCGGTCCCCTTCGAGGATGCTCCGCGCGGAATCATCGGGTTGGAGACATCGGCGCCGCTCACCTGGTCCGTTCTTCATCACGATACGAGAGTCTTCTTCGAACGTATGTCGGTAGCACCGGCCAGGATTGCCGGCCTTGAAGACCACGGTCGGTGGCCCGAGATCGGCCGGCTGGCAAATCTCGTGGTGTTCGACCCGCGAGAGTCATGGACACCGACGCGCTTCGCATCGAAGTCGCAGAATTCACCCTGGCTCGGCCGGCTTCTGGAAGGAAGGATCCGGGCGACGATTCGTAGAGGTGTACTGACCTATGAACGGGCGAGATGACTGATTGTTTTGCCGGCGTTGTTTCACAGTTGTATCGAAGGCAGGAAAGACCATGAAACGACAGGACTTATTGGACAACGGCGTTTGCATCGGTAGCGTCGAAACATGGTGAAGTCCGAACCACCGATCATCGTCGCGCTCGATCTGCCGACTGCTGAGGAGGCAGTGAGGCTCGCCAAGTCGGTTGCCGATTTCGTTGCCGGATTCAAGGTCGGCCTCGAACTCCTGATGGGTCCGGGCCCTGGGTTGATCGGTGTGATCGATCAG
>CBDTUP010000105.1:0-8138 GCA_965363685.1 uncultured bacterium
CGAGGCTCGCCACAGATTCGAGTTCTTCGGGCTGCAGCCCCGCCTCATCGAGCCGAGCACCGAAAGCCGGTACATCCTTGGCTGCAGATGCGACCAGCGCGGCAATTCGCCGGTCGAAGCTGCGTCCATAGTGAATCGGTTTCATCTCCCGCACCTACAACCAGCGCTTCCTTCTCTTGTAATGCTTGACGTCCCGGTAGGATTTTCGCTCACCACTCTCACCGATCCCCAGGTAGAACTCCTGCACGTCCGGGTTCTCAGCCAAGTCTCTCGCGGGTCCTTCGAGAACTATCCGACCGCTCTCCATGATGTAGCCGTGATCGGAGATCTGGAGGGCTCGGCGGGCGTTCTGTTCGACCAGTAATACTGTGGTTCCGAGTTCTTCGTTGAGGCGTTGCACGATGGCGAAAATCTCGCCCACGAGTAGCGGCGCCAGACCGAGCGAGGGTTCATCGAGCATCAGCAGCTTCGGTTTTTGCATCAGCGCTCGTCCCATAGCCAGCATTTGCTGCTCTCCCCCCGACAGGTATCCGGCTACCTGGTTGGTTCTCTCCGCCAACTTCGGGAAGTACGAGTAGACCAGGTCGATGTCCTTGTCGACCTCGCCATCCCCCCACCTCGAGTAGGCCCCGGCAATCAGATTCTCATTCACGGTCAGATGTTCAAAGACGCGCCGACCCTCCATCACCAAAGAGATTCCGAGCTTGACCACTCTGGCGGGGTCGAGGTCCTTGATGTCTGCTCCCCGGTATTCGATATCACCGTCGGAAATCTCGCCGTCTTCCGACGGCAGCAAACCACTGATTGCTTTCAGCGTCGTGGTCTTTCCTGCTCCATTTGAACCAAGAAGTGCCACAATTTGGCCGTCAAATACGCTCAATGAGAAACCGCGCAAGACAAGGATCACCTCGTTGTAGATGACCTCGAGGTTGTTCAGATTCAGAACCATGTCAGAGGTTGGGGCGGTCTCCGACGCCCCAACCCCCGATGCTGGTTGCTTGTCGACCAACCGACCCTCCCTACGGCTTCATCTCGTCGGCAACTTTTGTCCAGGTACCTCCGTCGACCGTGAAGACGCTCGAACCCGGCATACCTTTGTGGCTGTCAGACGAGAAACCGATCTCCGCGGCTACGCCGCCGCTGTCAAATCCGCTCATGTCCTCGAGTGCCGCCTTGATATTGGGCCCCGTCACATCATCGCCGCTGTCGACGACGTCCTTGATAGCTTCAGCCATCGCCGCCATCGACCACCAACCCTGAGTGAAATGGAGGCCTTTGGCGTCAAGGCTGCTGCCGTTGGCCACCAGCCACTCATCAGCCACATCGAATCCCGAGCCTCCGGACGAGGGCGACCCAAAGGGAAGGACCCCGTGCACCCCTTCAGAGGCAGCACCGGCGAGATTGATGAACCCTTCGTCGGCGCACCAGTTCAGGCAGATCATTGTCACGTCGAGGCCTTGCTCGTCGATGTTCTTTGCCAGAGTGGCTGCCGGACTCGATACATTCTGAACGATGACGTGCGTCACGCCCTGATTCTGAGCCTGTGACAACTCAGCGATGTAGTCGGTGACACCACCCGGCATCGGGTAGGCCACATATCCCATGTCGTAGCCCTCGGAAGAGATGTAGGCCTCGCCATCCGCCACCGGAGAGGTTCCAAAGGGACTGTCGTGATGGAAGACCGAGATCTCGGCACGGCCGTCGAAGTTCTCGTCGATCCATTTGAGAGCAATCCGCATCTGATCGGAGTAGCTGGTGCCCACAACAAAGTTGTACGGCGTTTCTGCAGGGTCGGTCAGCGCCTCAGAATACGAGGCGGACATGAAGGGGATCTCGTCCTCGGTGACCCTGGTGCGGAGCGCTTCGGTGTCACCGGTGCCCCAACCCATGAAAGCCACTGCCCCCTCGGAAACATACTGGGAGTAGAGGGTCTCAGCCTGCGCTACGTCGTATTGATAATCCTGATGCTTGACTTCGATTGGCCGCCCGTCGATTCCACCTTCGCCGTTCAGCCAGTCGATGTATCCGAGCACGCCCTCCGAGTACGGCGTGCCAACGTCCGCGGTTGGGCCGGACAAATCGAACACAGCCCCGATAACGATCGGGTCACCCGTCGCTTCCCCGCCGTCGTCGCCACCGCAGGCCGCCAAGACCAGCGTCAACGCCAGAAGAATCGCCAGAGTCGTCTTGTATCTCATCGCTTTGCCTCCTCGTTTCTCTCTGTTTCTGCACCGTCAGTATCTGAACGGCCATAGCCGGAAGTAGTCGCGTATTCGTTCCCATATTCGAGCCAAACCACGTGGCTCAAAGATGAGGAACAAGATGATCACCAGGCCGAATACTCCTTTCTGAATGGCGGGAACTTGTGTGGCGATGGAGGGAACGACGTCCCGCATCGCTTGCCCCAACTGCGAGATCCCTGCTCGCAACCCAATCATGAACGCTGCTCCGTAAATGGCGCCCGAGACGCTACCGAGGCCGCCGACGATCACCATCGCCAGATACAGGATCGAGACATCGAGGGTAAACCTCTCCCAGGTCACGATGCCCCGATAGTGGGCCAGCAACGCTCCGGCTAGACCCACGAACCCAGAAGAGATCGCGAAGGCGGCCAGCTTGTACTTGGTAACCGACACTCCGATGACCTCTGCCGCGATGTCTTGGTCACGAATTGCAACGAAGGCCCGACCCAGGCCGAGCCTGAAGAGGTTGGAAGCTGCGAGTGCGGCTATCACCGCGAACGCGAGGATGATCCAGTACCAGACGAAGTCTCCCTTGACCACATAGTCACCGATGCGCGGGCGCGGTACGACGAGCGAGTCCACTCCGCCCGTGAGAACGTCCCAGGTTCGTATCAAATACGAGATGATCTGTTGTGCCGCCAGCGTCGCTATCGCCAGGTAGAGGCCCTTCAGCCGAGCTGCCGGCAATCCGGTGATTGCTCCAACGGCCGCCGTCACGATCACCGCCGCCAGGATGCCCACCGGGGCCGGCAACCCAAACCGCTCGACGAGGATGGCCGTCGTGTAGGCACCGACCGCCAGGAATGCTCCCTGGGCCAGGCTGATCAAACCGGTGAATCCTGTCAAGATATTGATGCCGATAGCACCAATGGCAGCTATCCCGATGGTGTTGGCCGTCGTCAACCAGAACGGCGACAGCAAGAACGGCGCCGCCGCCAGCACGACCATCAACAGACCGAGACGCACGAACTCGGCCCTGGTATGTCGCAAGCGCATCTCGCGCTCATAGGTCGTGTGGTAGACGCCCGTCGCGCTTGCCATTCTCAAACCCTCTCAATCCGCTCTTCGCCGAACAATCCGTACGGTTTGACAAGGAGTACGAGCACCAGAATCACGTACGGCACCACCGTTCTGAGCGCAGGATCGAAGTAGCCGGCGGTGTACTGGCTCAGCAATCCGACGATCAAACCACCGAACAACGCTCCGAGAATCGAATCGAGACCTCCAACGATTACCACCGGGAAGACGATCAAACCGAAGACGGCGATCTCACTCGATCTACCGATCAGGCTTGCAATCAACAACCCCCCGATTACCGCGCTCACCGCCGCCAGGGCCCAGGACATTGCGAACACCCGACGCACGCTGATGCCCATCACCATGGCGGCCTGCTGATCATCAGCGACCGCTCTCATCGCCACGCCGTAGTGGGACCGGCGAAAGAACAAAGTGAAGACCGTCAGGGCCACCGCAGCTACGCCAATCGCCCACAGGCGATTGACCGGTAATGCCCCACCGGAGGGAAGTGAAATCGATGAAGTAGGCAGAATATCCAGAGATTCCTGAGTCGTTCCCCATATGCCCTGCACCAGAGCGCCAAGAACGGCCGCCAATCCAACGGTGACCATGATCACTGAGATGGCACTCTCCCCCACCATCGGACGTAGCACCAGCCGCTCGATCATCGACCCCATTGCGACCGCGACCACGAGAGCCAGCAGAATCGCGATGCTCCAATGCATTCCCGCGGCTGTAAACGCCCATATGACATATGCCCCAATCAGCAAGAACTCGCCCTGCGCGAAATTAATGACCCCAGTCGCCTTGTAGATCAGAACAAATCCGAGTGCAGCAACCGCCAGAATCGCCCCGTTCGCCAAGCCGGTCAGAGTCAGCTGAACGAAGGTACTCATCGCTTGCTCCATGCATATCGGCGCCGATTGCCGGTCGGGACGTAGCCGTCCATCGAGAGGATCCTGAGGCTCACCTCTCGGTCGACGGTCGAGCCGTCCTGGTACGTGATCGTCGAGGTGATGGTCACTTGGTCCTGACCTTCTCTGTATAGCCCGTCGATTAGCTCGCCGTACCGCTCCCGGATCGTTCGCCTCCGTACTTTCCGGGTTCTTGTGATCTCTTCGTCGTCGGGATCGAATTGCTTGTGCAGGAGAAGGAACCTGCGCACCCGAGCGGATTCGGGTAGGTCCAGGTTGGCCTGATGAACATCCTCCGCAACCAAGTCGTAGACCTCACTCATCTGCGCCAGGTCTGTGTACGTCGTGTAGCCGAGATGCTCCTGCTCGGCCCAGGCCCCAACCGTTTGGCCGTCAATCGTCAGGATGGCTGCCACAAATGGCTCCTCACCTCCAAACGTGACCGCCTCTTCAACGAACTGGCTGAACTTCAGCTTGTTTTCTATGAACGCCGGCGAGAAGGCCGTACCGTCGGGCAGGTGCATGACATCCTTGGCGCGATCGATGACGACCAAATGGCCGTTCTCCTCGATTAGGCCGGCATCCCCGGTGTGGAGCCATCCTTCGGCATCGAGGCTGTCCTCGGTTGCTTCGGGGTTCCGGTAGTAGCCCTTGAAGACGGCCGGCGAGGAAAGGAGGATCTCTCCATCATCGCCCAGCTTCATCTCAGTTCCGGGAATCGGAGCGCCGACTGTGTGAAAGGCGATATCACCGTCGCGATGGGTGACCGCAATACCGCAGATTTCGGTTTGTCCGTATATCTGCTTCAGGTTGACGCCGATCGAATGAAAGAAGCGGAAGACGTCCGGACCGAGCGGAGCACCGCCCGTGTAGGCGCGTTTGATCCTGGTGAGGCCGATCTGCTCACGGATGGGTCTCAATGCAGTCCATTCCGCGACCCAGTGGCGAATGCGTAGCCATCCGGGCAGGGGCCGACCCTGAACCACCAGTTCGGCGGCTTCCTCCCCCACGTCGAAGCCCCAAGAGAACACACGCCGCTTCAGCCAACCTGCCTCAGAGATTCGGACCTGTACGTTCGAGAGCATCGACTCCCAGATCCGAGGCGGGCTGAACATCACATCCGGTCCGATCTCCCGCATATCGGCCTGCACCGTGGCTGCTTCCTCAGGAAAGCTGATCGGGAAGCCGGCCTGCAGCCCGCAGGCGATGGCCATCATCTGCTCGCCGATCCAGGCGAGCGGCAGGAAACTAACAAAACGATCGGATCGCTCGATCGGATCCACTTCCATCAAGCTCCGACCCATGGACAGGAGGTTGTGATGGGTCAGCATCGACAGCTTCGGCTTGCCGGTCGTACCTGAGGTTGTCGAGAGTATCGCCACATCATCACCACGACCTTCGGCAATGCGAGAATCGAGCCAGGAAGCATGGATCTCCCCTGATTTCCGGCCTGCGGACTCGACGGCAGTGAACTCCAAGAGCATCGGGTGTTCGTACAACTCGAGCCCCATCGGGTCGTAATAGATGATCTTCTCGAGTGCCTCGAGCTGGTCTTCCAGCTCAAGTAGCTTGTCCACCTGCTCTTGGTCCTCTGCGATGACAAACCGGACGGAAGCGTGGTTGAGGATGTGAACTACTTCCTCTCCGATAGAGGTCGGGTAGATGCCGACGCTGGCACCACCGAGTGCTTGGGCGGCGAGTTCCGCAATCAACCACTCGGGCCGATTGTCCCCCAACACGCCGACGATCTCCCCTTCGGCAGCACCCAGATCAACCAATCCGTGGGCAAATGCCCGTACCCGGTCGTAGTACTCCGCCCAGGTAATCGGCTGCCAGATCCCGTAGCGCTTCTCCTGTAGCGCGATCTCGTCGCGCCGATCGCCTTTAGCCAGTTCGGCCAGCAGTTTCGGGAATGTGTCCGGGTCACCGGTCACCGCGGCTTCGGAACGGATGGCCGTCGCCGTCATGCCGTGTGCTCCTCGCCCAGATATGCTTCGATAACCCGCCGGTCAGCGGACACTGTTTCGGGAGTTCCAGACGTGACCAGTTCTCCGAAATCGAGCACGCTCACCGTATCGGAAATGTCCATCACCACCCCCATGTCATGCTCAATCAGGACGACCGTCACGCCGGCCAGTTGATTGACGTCGAGAATGAACCGGGCCATGTCTTCCTTCTCTTCGGCGTTCATGCCTGCCATCGGCTCATCGAGCAGGAGCAAGGCTGGCTGCACACACAGCGCACGACCCATCTCCACACGTTTCTGGATTCCGTAGGCAAGCGCACCCACCGGCTGGTTCCTCGCAGCCTGAATCTCCATCAGGTCGATCACCTCCTCGACGAGTTGGCGATGCTCGATTTCCTGGCGGCGGGCTGGCCCGAAGTACCACAAGGACGGCAGCAGCCTGTTTCTCATGTGGACGTGCCTCCCCAACATGAGATTCTGAAGGACCGTCATGTGCCTGAACAGTTCAATGTTCTGGAAAGTGCGGGCAATGCCGAGGCGGGCGATCGCACTCGGACGCCGTGTGGTGAGGTCGTGCGTCTCCGACCCGTCGTCGAATTGGATCGCACCTTCGTGTGGTCGGTACAAGCCGCTCACGCAATTGAGAAGACTCGTCTTTCCCGCTCCGTTGGGCCCGATCACCGCGTGGATCGATCCTTGTCGTACGATCAGATCCACTCCCCTGAGGGCTTGGACGCCGCCGAAAGCAAGCCTGACGCCTTGCGCTTCGAGCTGCATGGTGCCCGGTTCGAGGGTGCTCCCGTTCAGATTGAATCGATAGGCTCGCGACAAATCCTGCTCCCGCTACCCATGAAACTTATCAGGGGCCGTCATGTCACGTCGCCCGGAAACACATGGAGGGTTCGATTACTCGCCCAACGGCATCAGGGCGGGGTTCAACGGTCGGTCCAACCGCCCATGAGATGAAAGTGAACGTGAAAAACGGTCTGTCCAGCAGCCGCGCCCACATTGGTGACGAGGCGCCATCCGGCCTCGAGTCCCTCGTCTTCAGCAATTCGAGCAGCCAATCCAAAAAGCTCGGCCAGCCACAGACCATCATCCGGGCCGGCCTCAGCGACGGAATCGGCCAGGTGTTCCTTGGGGATCAGCAGAACGTGGGTCGGAGAAGAGGGTGCTATGTCCCGAAACGCATAGATGCGGTCGGTTTCACCGACGGGAGTGGAAGGGATCTCCTTCGCTACGATCTTGCAGAAAAGACAGTCAGTCACCGAATCTCCTCAGGGCAGCACAAAAAAACCGCCTCCCACTTGGCGGTCGTTTGCTCCTACTTTGCTCCGTCGACCCCAAGTGTTGCCAGAACGTCCACGATGGACTCTTCCGATTGATGGAGCAATCCAGCCAGCAGGCGCAGGTCGCTTGAACGAATCGTGAGAACACGACCGTTGAAGTCCTGCCGCATGATCTGAATCGCCCGCATGAACCGCTCAACAATATCCGTTGTCGAATCGTTCTCGAGGCGGTTCAAGTCGATGCTCACTCCACCGGTGGGCAGTCCGCGATTGGACGCCTGGGTGGACTGGTCATCGGGGGGAAGCAACTGATCTACGGGCACACCATAAAACGAGGCAAGCCGCTGCATCCGGGGAAGTGAAAGGCTTCGCTCTCCCCGTTCATACGCACCAAGCACAGACGCCTTGAACTCTGAATCAGAGTTCGCTTCGACGTCTTGAAGGGACAAGCCCTTCTGCTTGCGTATCGAACGCAACCGCCGACCAACGGCCTCGTTGTAGGACGTTTCGCTCATTAACGACCCTCCTCCCGCTGTCAGAGTACCAGCAATCGACCCGCGCGAGAAGGATCACTTAGGGTGAGATTTGAAAACCTTACCTGGCTAGTCACTTCAGTACCAAGCCGGCGGCAAGTACTGCGACCGTATCCGTCCTGAGAGTCCTATCCGAAAACGAAACTCTGGGCGCTCCCGCAGGTAGTTCATCCTCC
>CBDTUP010000106.1:0-8128 GCA_965363685.1 uncultured bacterium
ACTCCATCCTGGATCGTGGTCACGTTCTCTAGTTGGCAGGCGCCACCTGCGCCGGTGCCGTTGCCAGTCCAGAATGGGTCGTTCTTGAGGGTTGTCTGCGACAACTCATACATGGCCTGACGTACTCCGGCGTCGGCCACATGAAGAGCCGTCGTACGGTTGCGGTCGTATGTGGTCTCATCGAGTTCGTGCGTCGACACCGAGTACCAGACCGCACCCAGCGAGAACACTATGAACGCCACCATCAGCGCGGTGACAATCCCGATTCCGTCTTCCTTGTTGAATCGTTTGAACATCATGCCTCCCCTAGCAACCCGGGCCGTTCGGAACCCAGATGTTCCTGCCCGAAAGCTCGGTGGTCAGCAGGATCGGGCTGATACGATCGGTGGGCGATTCATCAATCCACAAGCGCACGGTGATCACCTTGCCATAGCTCGGATACCCGGCGCCCTGATCATTGGCGAACAGCGGGACACCAGGGGTTCCCAGCGGAAGCGTGTTGGCCGTGTTGTAGTCATCGTCCACAACCGTGGCATTCACGACACCTCCGATAATCGGCGACCAGGTCGCACCCCCGTCCGTGGACTTCTCGAGGGTCGTACCATTGAGCGAGTAGGTCACGTCCTGCGTTCCGGTTGCCGATGTGGTGGCGGTGTACGCCCTCGTGATGAAGCGGAGCAGATCGCCATCGGGATCAGCAGGACCCGGGGTGCAAATCACCTCTGCAGCGCGCATCTCGCGATCGATACGCTGGAGCGCCAGACGGGCGTCATCGTTGCTACGAGCTACGTTCGTGATCTGGCTGGTGGCGTTCATACCCGAAATCATCGTTGGCAGGAAGATCGCCGATACGACAACCAAGAGGAACACGGCCACCATCAGTTCGGTAAGCGTGACCCCGTCGTCGTTGTGTAGGCGTTTGAAGGTCTGCATTAGAGGTCCGGATTGATATACGAGGAACTTGCGTCTACGCCCGGCAGTTCAAAGGTCATTGTGTAGTCGAAAAGGACCCGGCCTAGGTTGGTGTCTTCGACGTAGTAGTGAATAGTGCCAGTGGCAATCGAAGGCACTTGGACTTGTGCGCTCGCCGTTGCTCCGGCCGCGTAGAGGGTTTGATTCACGACGGGACTATTGACATTCAGTTCCTCGATTGTCACCTGTACAAAGACATCGGGCCAGTTGGCGATTCCGGCCGTGGACCCGGGTGGAAGTGCCAGAGGAGCAATGGGATCGACGACCTGGGTGACTCCACCGAGCGAGGCCAGGTCGATCGGTCCGAATATGGTGATGTAGTCTTTGGACGGATCGTCCCAAATCAGAATCTCGATATCTCCCGTCGCGACTGTTGGAACCAGCGCCGCTTCACCGGCTGCCAGAGTGCCCGACAACGACGGCACATCGATCCTCAACCATCCTTCGAACTTGGAGCTGAGCTTCTCGTAGACCGTGTCGTAGAGGAAGAGAACTTCCTGAGAATTCAAGTTGAAGGTCGCGTCTACCCGTCGGGAAGCGTCGGTCGTCGAGAAGCGATCGATCGAGGCGTCGAGATCGAGAGCGGTGCCACTAGTCAGGCGTCCATAGTGAAACGGGACGAAGTCGTAGGATCCGATCGCCTCGCCGTACATCGGCGCCAAGATTGCGCCGTACTCGGGAGTGCCGAACCCGAAACTACCTGCGCCATCAACTTCGAGATAAACCAGGGGCAAGTCGTCTGAGACGTCCTGCGCGTGGGCGATCGCCTTGACTACCTCCGTGTGATCGGCGCCGCCACCATCCGCCCACTCCAGACCGAAGAGCAGATAGTTGGGAACGATAGGCACAACACCGGGAGCAGACCAGCGACTCAAACTCAGGTTGAAAACGTCAGCCGGCGAGGGAGGAGCCGTAGTACCAAAGTCATCGTCCGAAGCCAGTGAGAAGACGTCGGCGTCGATCCTGCTCCGATAGGGAGGAGCACCATCCCACACCCACTCACTCGATGGGGAACTCACCTCGATGTTCGCTTCCGAGACATAGTCGGAACCAGCCCTGGCATGAGCCGCCAGTCCGTTGAAGAACGTCCCTCCTATCAGCAAAGGACGCTCGGACGATGGATCCAGCCAGCCGGAAGTTCCGCCCATGTAGCCGTCGATCTGGACCCGGCTTCCTGTGAAGTCAACAGTGGCATCGAGAACGGGACTGGGGGGTGCTTCAAAGGCCGATGCATACGTGACTTGACGCACCTCACGCCGGAAGCCGTTGGGCGGGTTCCATTGCACTACGGCCGTGATCTTGCGAAAACGCTCGTCTCCGGTCGCGTCTGTCTGCTGTGTCACGAAGAGGAATCGATCGTATGTGACGTTGTCTCTTACCTGCTCGTCGTTGAATGAGAGGAACGGGTCGAAGGTCGGCCCGTTGGCGAAGACGATCCGCTCGCCCTCGAAAAGGTAGCCACCTAGACCGTCGGGGACGATGCCGAAGTCGGATGCCCAATCGGTGCAAGCCACGCCGGCCACGCCGTCCGCCGGCACGGGAATAGGACAATCGGCGTCGTTGCTGTCGCCCGTCAAACCAACGTTTGCCCATTCCAAGGAGCGAGCACGCTCCAACAACTCCGATGCAAGGGCGATCGCCGCCGTTTGCCGACGACTCTCGTTGACGACCCGGATAGAACCGTCCAGAGCGCGGAAAAGAACCAGCAGAGTTCCGAAGACGATCACGAGCGCAACGACCGATTCCAGAATGCTGAAACCGGCCTCGCCGTCGCGACGCCACACAGAACGGAAAGCTTCCATGCACTAGTTATCGGGCCATGACCACCGACTCTTGAGTGGTCCATAGGGCCATCGTGACCGGCCGCTCCCGGACTAGTTAGCTGTCGCCACCACGAGGCAACAGGCGATATGCGTCGTAGACACCATCCACGTCACGAAGTTCCGCGACCAGGCGCTCCACCTGCGCCGGCTCGGACAACTCGACTTCGTAGCGAAGCACCGCAACCCGGTCACGTCCCGTAGCCGACGAGGAAGCGGTGATATTGCCGCCGAGATCCGAAACTGCGCTGGTCACGTCACGGAGAAGGCCGGACCTGTCAAGGCCCTCCACCTGCACCCAGACGGCGAATGTACCCACTCGCTCAGGAGCCCAAGCGACCTCGATCATGCGCTCCCGGCGATCCCCCATTGCCTCCACGTTCGTGCAGTCGGAACGGTGCACGGAAACACCGCGCCCAACTGTCACAAATCCAAGAATGTCGTCACCGGGTACCGGTGCACAACATCGGGCGATCCGAACCCAAACGTCATCGAGCCCTTCGACGATGATCCCCGGTCCGGTCCGAATCTCGCTGCGGGGTTTCGGTGGAGCCATCAGATCGTCATCGACGATCTCCTCCGGCCGCACCAACCTGAGAAACTTCGTTACCGCTGTTGTTGCGCTGGTCCCGCCCTCCCCGATGGCAACGAAGAGACTGTCCAACTCCGCGTGCCCGAGATCGTTGGCGACGGTCGTCAATGCCCGATCGCGATCTGCCGCATTGAGTCCGAGGTTCTCCTTTTTGATGAGCGCGGCGATTCGATCACGCCCCTCGGCCAGTGCCGCTTCTCGGCGCTCCTTGGAGAACCATTGCCGAATCTTGGCCTTGGCCCGCGAGGTCCGAACGATGGTTACCCAATCACGGCTCGGTCCGGCGTCTTGGGCCTTCGACGTCATGATCTCAACGATGTCGCCCGATTCCAGTCGGGTATCGAGAGGGACGAGGCGACCGTTCACTCGCGCCCCCGCACACCTGTGTCCTACTTCGGTATGAATCGAGTACGCGAAGTCGATCGGTGTTGCACCGCGGGGAAGTGTCTTGACGTGGCCTTTTGGCGTCAGAACGAAGACCTCGTCCTGATAGAGGTCGAGCTTGAGATGGGCGAGAAACTCTTCTGGGTCATCGTGATCGTCCTGCAAGATCCGAAGGTCCGCCATCCACGCAAGGTCCGAACCTGCCCCCTCCTTGTATCTCCAGTGAGCAGCGATGCCGAACTCCGCCCGTTCGTGCATGTCACGTGAACGGATCTGCACCTCGAGCGGCTTGCCACCCGGACCAATCACCGTGGTGTGGAGACTCTGATAGAGGTTGAACTTCGGCATCGCTATGTAATCCTTGAAGCGACCCTGGACCGGCGGCCACATCGTGTGGATCAACCCGAGGGCGCCGTAACAATTGCGCACATCCTCGGTGATAATCCGAATGCCGATCAGGTCGTGGATCTCCTCAAAAGGTTGACCTGTAGTCACCATCTTCCGGTAGATCGAGTAGTAGTGCTTGGGACGCCCGGTGACGTCTGCGTCGATGCCCGATCCCTCCAGGACCTCACGAACTTCACTTACCGCCTCGTCGATGAAAGCCTGGCGTTGTGGTGCGCGTTGTTGGATCTGCTCTTCGATCTCGGCATGACGACGCGGCATGAGGATCTTGAAACACCGATCCTCCATCTCATGCTTTATCTCCTGAACCCCAAGTCGATGCGCGAGCGGGGCATAGACCTCGATAGATTCCGTAGCAATCCGCTGTTGTTTTTCGGGTGGCAGCGGATCGATAGTCCGCAGATTGTGCAGACGGTCGGCGAGTTTGA
Organism: uncultured bacterium; assembly: GCA_965363685.1. Taxonomy (GTDB): domain Bacteria; phylum Actinomycetota; class Acidimicrobiia; order Spongiisociales; family JAHEDJ01; genus JAHEDJ01. Next base: position 4,602 of record CBDTUP010000106.1, read on the forward strand.
TCAACAGAACTCTGACGTCCTGTGCCATAGCGACAACCATCTTTCTGATGGTTGCGGCCTGGGCGGACTCCTTGGATCGGAATCGCACCCGATCGAGCTTGGTTACTCCATCGATGAGTGCCGCAACGTCGCTGCCGAAGCCCTTGTCGACTTCGTCCAGTGTCAGGTCGGTATCTTCGACCGTGTCGTGCAGGATGCCCGCCACAATGGTGTCCCGGTCGAGGCCGTATTCGGCGAGCACGAGGGCCACCGCCAGTGGATGGGTTATGTAGGGCTCACCGGATTTCCGGAACTGTCCCATATGCTGTCGGTGAGCGAGGTCGTAGGCCCGAAAGATGGGTTCGGTGTCGACGTTCTTGTGTGTACGCGTGAAGACGCGGACGATGGGATCAACTTCGAAGACGAGGGCTTCGTCGGTGCGAGGCTCAGCCTCAGTCCCCATAGGTCACGAGCGCTCGTAGCGGTAGTCCATCGAGCGCCGAGCGGCCGTTCAAGAACGCAAGCTCAACCATCACGACCATTCCCATGACGTCGGCTCCGGGGCGAGCAAGCAGTTTGACCGCGGCAGCCGCCGTTCCACCAGTGGCGATTACGTCATCGACAACGAGAACACGATCGTTCTCATCGACCGCGTCCACATGCATCTCCAGTGCGTCGGTGCCGTATTCGAGCGAGTACTCCTCCCGCATCACATCGTAAGGAAGCTTCCCCGGCTTGCGCAGCGGCACGAACCCTGCGCCGAGGGCAGTTGCGACAGGTGTTGCAAGGATGAAGCCGCGTGACTCGATTCCAGCCACTTTCGTGATTCCCAGGTCGCGATACGGAGCGACCAACGCTTCGACCACGCCGATCAGTGCCTCCGGGTCGCCGAGGACCGGCGTGATGTCCTTGAACAGAACACCGGGTTCGGGGAAGTCGGGTACGTCTCGGATTAGGGAGTTGAGCATGGATTCAATCACCGGCAGAGGGTACCAGCTAGCGGATGGGCCGTAGCACCGGTTGTCAGACTCGACGCCGAATCAGCGCTTCTTGCGCTTCTTCTTCGGTGGTCGCGGAGCCGCTCCACCCGATGATGGGGGTCGCGACCTTTGCGGAGCCTCCGCACGACCGGCCGGCTTCTTGGCCATGCGGGCCTCTCTGCGTCCTTCCAACCGCCGACGATGATGCTGCCAGTAGTCCTCTTTCTCCTTCCACACCGCCAGCAGTGGGGAAGCCACGAAAATGGACGAATACGTACCGGCCGCGATCCCAACGAACAAGGCCAGCGCGAACTCCCGCAGCGTCGATGCTCCCAGCAGGAACGAACCCACGAATAAGAGCGAACCTACGGGCAGGAGGCTCGTCATTGAGGTGTTGATGGATCGCATCAGTACCTCATTCATTGCCTTGTTAACGACCTCCGTGTACGTGTGCTTATCGGCCCACGACTCGACATTCTCGTTCACTTTGTCGAACACCACCACCGTGTCGTACAGGGAGTATCCAAGGATCGTCAGCACTGCGACCACGGTCGCCGGTGTGACCTCGAAACCGATCAGCGCGTACACGCCGAACGTGATGATCAGATCGTGGAAGAGAGCGGTGAGACCGGCGACTGCCATCTTCCACTCGAAACGCCAGGATATGAACAGCACCACGACGATAAGGAACACGACCAACGCTTGGATCGCTCGGCGCGTGATTTCCGCGCCGAATGTGGGTCCGACGGCTTCCACATCCGTTTCGTCGATGCTGACGCCGGCGGTTTCCGCAACGGTCCGGACCAGAGTGGATTCGAGTTGCTGATCCACTGCTTGTGTTCGAACCCGGAAGGCGCTGGATCCGTCGAGTGAGTCGAGGAACTCGATGCGGGCATCTCCGAGTCCGATGCCGGTGAGAGCATCACGCATGTCGGCCACGCTCGATTCAGTCTCGTTGGCAACCTGGACGGTTACACCGCCCTCGAAATCCACGTTGAGATTCAGGCCCCGGATCAAGAAACCGAGGAGAGACAGCGCGATGAGGGTTCCCGAGATCATCAGCCAGCGGCGCGCTCCGCCCACGAAGTCGTACTTGGTCTCGGCCCGGTAGAGACGGGAGAAGGTACTCATGATGCATTCCCCTCGACTGCGATCCCTGAAGCGCCCCGAATACTGAACCAGCCGCCCTCACCGAAACGGCCGCGGGCGAGAATGCCAACCGCGTTTCTCGTGAAGTAATAGGCGACGATGATATCGATCACGGTGGCGATGCCGAGCGACAAAGCGAAACCCTTCACCGGGCCGATAGCCAGGGCGTAGAGCAGGAACGCGCCCATGATCGAAACCGTGTCGGCTGTGAGAATTGTCCGAAACGCCCTTGAGAACCCCTCGTCGACGGCCAGCAGCAGTGGCCTGCCTTCTCGTATCTCTTCCTTGATTCGCTCGAAATAGACAATGTACGAATCGGCGGTGATCCCAATCGAGACGATGATTCCAGTGACACCCGACAAGGTCAGCGTCAGTCCCTGCACTCGCCCCAGCAGGCCGATAGTTGCGATCAAGATGCTGCCGAACACAGTGATACCGAGGATCGTGACGAAGCCGAGAACGCGGTAGTAAAACACCACCGCGATGGCGACAAGGATCAGGCCGCCGATGCCGGCGATCAAGCCACCCTGCAACGAGTCCGAGCCGAGGGTCGCAGACACCTTCTTCACATCCAGACGCTCGAACGAAATCGGGAGCGATCCATACCGTAGAATCACTGCGAGATCCTGAGCCTCTTCCTGCGATCCCACGCTGATGATGGCCGTTCCTCCGGCAATCCCCTCGTCGGGCGTCACCCATGGCGCTGACATGATCTCTCCATCGAGGACGATGGCGATCCGGCGTTGTGGATCTACATACAGCGGCCGTGTAATTCCCGTCTCGGGATCGACTGCGGCGGCTTTTGTCATTGTCTCGAATGCATCGGCGCCGGCAGAGTCGAGACCCAACTGGACGACCCACTGATTCTCGGTCGGGTCGAAGTAGGGCAGCGCTTCCTCGATCTGCTCCCCCATCAGAGTCGTGCCGTCCACGAGCAGAACCTCGTCCAACGTGCCGTCCTCCTGGTAGGAAGCCAGCCAGGCCGGCCCCTGGGGATCGTCCTCAACCGTCAGCCCTGTGTCGGCATCGGTGCCGGGAACAGTGGTAGTGGTGGTCGTCGGTGTTGTTGTGGTGGACGAACTGTCGGTGGGAAGCACCGTCGTTGTCGTGGAATCGAGGAAATCGCTGAAGACGGCGCCTGGTCCTCGCTCGTCCAATACCGGTCGGAAAGACAGCTGACCGGTCTGACCGATCACACTCAGAGCTTGCTCCTGATTCGTGACTCCCGGTAACTGAATCAGCACGTTGCGGTCACCGGAAACCTGAATCTCTGGTTCCTGCACTCCCCCGATAGCTTCGATCCGGCTCCTCATCACCTCGACGGCCTTCGTGAGCACATCCGAATCGGTTGATTCAGGCGCACGGAGGATCACAGAGGTTCCACCCTGCAAATCAAGTCCCAACTTGGGCGCGGTGTCG
>CBDTUP010000107.1:0-8011 GCA_965363685.1 uncultured bacterium
CGGGCTCTTCAACAACCCGGTGCTCGTAATGGGCCTCGGCACCGGCCTAGCCGGATCCGGTAGTTTCAGGTTGACTTCGAGGCCAAACCGTATCCGGCGCTAGGCGGCAGCGCGTCCCGGGCCGGATCATGGAGTACCACGTGACCGCACCAAGCTATCGATCAACACTTGCGCGCTACCTGCGGCCCCAGGCCGGTCGGGTGGGCGTATTGAGTGCTGCGCTTCTTGCCTCGATAGGCCTTCAGATCCTCGTCCCCCTGATACTGCGCCGGTTCATCGACTCGGCCCTCGCCGGAGCAGCCGTAGGTGGCCTCATGGGAGCCGGCGTGATCTACCTGCTCGCCGGTGTCGCTAATCAGCTCCTGTCGGCCGGAGCGACCTACCTGGGGGCCGACGTCGGATGGACCGCCACCAATGCTCTCAGGGAGGATCTGTCCGATCACCTGCTCGGACTCGACATGGGTTATCACAACGACACGACCCCGGGCGAGATGATCGAGCGAATCGACGGTGATGTCACCGCCGTGTCCAATTTCCTTTCGAGATTCCTGGTTCGTCTGCTCGGAAGTGGACTGCTGCTGCTGGGAGTTCTCGTCGTCTCCTGGTTGACCGACTGGAGGATGGGAGCAGCTATCTCCGTGTACGTGGCCGGCGTACTCACGCTGATAGTCAGGATGCGACGGCTGGCCGTCGCAGCATCCGAAGAAGAACGAGAGGTCTCGGCTCGGCTCTATGGGTTCATCGAAGAACGGCTGGCTGGGATCGATGACATTCGCGCCAATGGAGCCGGCCGTTTCGTGATGCTGCGCTTCGTCGGAGTCATGCGCGATTTCTTCCACCGGACGGTCGCTGCGTGGAGGAAGCGAACGGTGTTCTGGGTGGCGTCCAACATTGCCTTTTGGTCCGGCGATGCGATCGCTCTGGCAATGGGTGTATGGCTGGTTGTACGCGGCGAGGTCACCATCGGCACTGCGTATCTGATCGTCCAATACGTCCAACTCGTGCGTACTCCTATCGAGCAGGTTGCCCAGGAATTCCAGGAGCTCCAGAAGGCAGCAGGAGGAATCGTCCGAATCGACCACCTTCGTTCGCTCGAAAGCGCGCTCGACGAGTCGGGCCGCGCCGCTCTACCGGACGGGGCGCTATCCGTGACCTTCGAGAACGTAGGGTTTGCCTACGATGACCACCCGGTTCTCAGGGATGTCTCGTTCGAGCTGGCCGAGGGCCGAGTGCTCGGCCTGCTCGGAAGGACGGGTGGGGGCAAGACGACCATCACCCGCCTGATCTCGCGCCTATACGACCCAACCTCCGGTTCAATTCGAATGGCCGGGCTGGAGCTGCATTCGATCTCCCCAGTCTCTCTACGGCACCGGGTCGGGGTGGTGACTCAAGATGTTCAGTTGTTCAGGGCGACCGTTCGCGAGAACCTGACCTTCTTCGATCAGAACACATCTGACGATGAGATCTTTGGCATTCTGGAACAGGCCGGCCTCGGTGAGTGGATCGGAGCACTCGGACTCGACACGGAACTGGGTGCGGCCGGTGCCGGGCTGTCGGCCGGAGAATCGCAGCTTCTTGCCTTCGCACGGGTCTTTCTCCAGGAACCCGGTTTGGTGATCCTCGACGAGCCTTCTTCGCGACTCGACCCTGCCACCGAGTCCGTCCTTGCACTCGCCACCGAGCGTCTGTTCGAAGGACGGACGGTCGTGATAGTCGCCCACCGCCTCGACACGGTGCAGCGTGCCGACGAGATCATGGTGGTTGAGGAGGGTCGGATCGCGGAGCACGGTTTGCGAGCGGACCTGGCCGCCGATGCCGGCAGCAGGTATGCCCGCCTTCTGGCGGCCGGGGAACAGAACACCATGTTGGAACGAGGAGCCCGCTGGCAAGGCGCCCGAATGACGGAGAAGAATCGATGAGCACCGTACGCCTTGCTTGGGAGATGATCCGATACCGACCGGTGTTGTTCACGGTGAGCGCAGTCCTGTGGACAACGGTGCACTCCCTGCCGATCATGTTTGGGCTGCTGATCGGACAGGTCTTCGATCGTTTGGCCGGAACGGGTCCGGCCGGAGCCAGTCCATGGACTCCGGTAATCGTTTTCGCCGCCCTGGCGCTGGGCCGCAACGGTGTCCTCTGGTTCGGAGACATCGCCTGGATCACTTACTGGAACGACCAGGCCCTACAACTGCGCAGGAACCTCCTGAGGTGGCTGTTGGAGGCGCCCGGCTCCAGAACCATTGAGGTCGACCCTTCTCAAGCGGTGTCTACCTTCCGCGACGACGTCGACGACCTGCTCGAGTATGTGGAGACATGGGTTGATCTCGGGGGCGTGTTGGTGTTTGGGGTGGGATCGGTATTCGTGATGTCCCAGATCGATGCCGGCCTCACGGTCATCATCCTGATTCCGCTTCTGCTGACCGGGGTACTGACCCAGTCGATGAGCCCGCAGATCCGCAGTCGGCGCCGGGCGATGAGGACTGCAACCGAGGATGTGACGGGTTTCGTCGGGGAAACGTTTGGAGCGGTCCAAGCCGTGAAGCTTGCGCACGCGGAAGAGGCAGTAAAGGAGCGCTTTCATCGCCTCAACTCCACCCGCCGGACGGCCGCGCTGCGCGACACATTCCTCACCGAGTTGCTTCGGTCGATCAACGTCAACATGGCGACGGTAGGAACGGCTTTGGTGCTCATCGTCTCGGCCGGCGCGATCCGAGACGGTTCCTTCAGCGTCGGCGACCTAGCCGTTTTTCTCACCTACCTGCCGAGGTTGACGGGCTATATCGCTTTCGCCGGGGACATCATTGCTCAGCACCGCCGGACCGGTGTCGCATTCGAGCGAGTGCGACGGCTGACAGTCGACGCTCCGGACGAGGCGCTGATGGACCGCACCCGGGTTCCCCTATCTGGTGACCTCCCAGACCTCCCGCCGGTGAAGCTGGGACCAGACGATCGTTTGCAACGCCTGGAGGTTGACGGTCTGACGTTCCGGTATCCGGACTCCGACGACGGAATCACCGACGTCTCATTTGATATCGACCGCAACACCTTCACCGTCATTACCGGCAGGATCGGATCGGGAAAGACCAGCCTGCTGCGGGCACTTCTGGGTTTGGTTCCATTCGAGGGTTCGATCGCCTGGAATGGTGAGGCGATCGACGACCCGGCCTCCTACCTGATCCCTCCCCGCTCTGCATACACGCCACAAGTTCCGCGCTTGTTCTCGGACACCCTGGCCGACAACATCGCGTTGGGACAACGAGTGACACGAGAGCGACTGCGTGAGGCGGTGGCACTAGCGGTGCTGGATCCGGACCTCGAACGGCTCGAAGACGGACTCAAGACGATGGTCGGGGCCCGCGGCGTCAAACTCTCCGGCGGTCAACTTCAGCGCTCGGCAGCAGCGAGAATGTTCGCTACGGAGGCGGAGTTGCTGGTCTTCGACGATCTCTCATCGGCATTGGACCTCCACACGGAGGCTGAACTGTGGAATCGGTTGTTTGAAGGGCGCGAGGTGACCTGCCTGGTTGTATCACACCGGCGGGAAGCGCTTCAACGCGCCGACCAGATCCTCCTGATGGAGGGCGGCTGCATCGTCGACCGCGGCACCCTGACAGACCTCCTGGCACGCTCCACAACCATGCGCGACCTGTGGGCCACCGCCGACCAGGAGTAGCCGGTTTTCTGTCAATGCAGGGCATCGAAATCAGTACGTTCGATTGACAGGAATCTGGCATTGGGTTTCCTGTCAATGCAGGGTATCGAAAACGATACGTTCGATTGACAGGAACCCAGCGACGTCAGAGGACGAGGCGCATCAGCCACTCGCCGTTGTGCTCCTCGCCCGTGTCGGTGAACCCCAGTTTTGCGTAGAAGTCCCGCGGGCCTCCTTCTTCCTTGACGTAACTGAGGATCAATGTGTCGGCATTTGGCTGTGAGCGAACGAAATCGATGATCAACTCCATAGCCCGGTAACCGAACCCCATTCCCTGGTAGCGATGATCGATCATGAAGCGCCACAGGTAGTACTGCGGCTTGTCGGGTTGAAGTGACAGCATGGCGAACCCGACGGGTTCCTCGCCCGCGTAGATGCCACGAAACCACGCATCCTCCGCGAAATGGGCCTCGGCAATCGATACCGAGTTCGGAGCTACAAACTCGTCCTGGGCCTCAGTCACCGACAGATCCAGAACGGGACTGAGGTTTTCGCGGGTGATCTCCCGAAGGCTCACCTCCGACTCTCGACCAACCTCAACCACACGTATCCTCCCTGTTTCCTGTCAATGCAGGGTATCGAAAACGATACGTTCGATTGACAGGAATCTGGTTCTGGGTTTTCTGGCAATACCGGGTATCAAAAACGATACGCTCGATTGACAGGAAACCCAGCGGAGGTGGGGGTCACCGGGTTGGGATTATGCGGTAGATCGTGCCGTCCCAGGTGGCGATGAGCAGTTCGCCCGACGAATCCAGGCCGAAGCTATTGACTTGACCTTCGAACCCGAGCTCGTCCGTCCAGTCGCGCTCGTCGACCGCCACCCCATCCGCATACCGGAAGCTTCTTATGAACCCCGAGCACCAATCCCCATAGAAGTAGTGTCCATCGATCTCGGGGATCGCAGGGCCCCGATAAACGTAGCCGCCTGTGACAGAACACCCGTCGGGATGAGGGTATTCGACCACCGGCAGCTCAAGGCCATCCGACTCGCACTCCGCCGACGAGAAGCAATGCGACCCCTCCATCGTCAGCCAGCCGAAGTTGTATCCACCACCCTCCAAGGGCACCACGTTGATCTCCTCCCACTCCGAATGACCAACGTCCGCGATGAAGACCAACCCGTCGACCGGATCGATCGCGAACCTCCACGGATTCCGCAGCCCGAAGGCCCACACTTCAGGTGCTCCCCCGCCGTCCACAAACGGATTGTCCGGTGGAACGGCATACGGGGAGCCACCATCGACGTCGAGGCGCAAGATCGACGAGAGCAACGTGTCGGGATTCTGTGCGTGGATGCTCGCCTCACCTCCTTCGCCGAGCGACAAGTAGAGGTAGCCGTCCGGTCCGAAGAGAATCATGCCGGCGTTGTGCCGATTGGTCGGCTGCTCGAATCGGACGAGTTCCACCAACCCGGCAGTGTCCGGCACCCCATCGATCAGCGGGATCTCGGCGAGCACGGAATCATCGGACGGCAGCGTGTAATAGGCAAACAACCGGGACTTGTCCGACGGATGAAACGCCATGCCGAGCAAACCCTGCTCTATTCCAGACGAACCTATGACATTTCGAAGATCCAGGAACGGCTCATCACCGACGTTCCCGCCGGCCTCGAGGCCAAAGACGACACCTTCGCGTTCCACCACGAGCAATCGGTCGCCGGGCGGGTACGGCAGCACAAACGACGGCTGGTCAAATCCCTCCCCGATCACCTCGAGGGTCAAGCCCTGCAGTTCGGGAAGGGGCTCAGTCGTGATCGTGGTGGTTGTACCAACCTCCAGCACGGTGGTCGAAGTCGCCGGAGCCTCACTGGTAGCCGTCGATGTAGACACGATCCTCGGCGGCACCGCCTCGTCGGCCGTCGTACCGAACGTTGTCGGCACCTCGGTCGCCCGGCACCCGGCGGACAACACCAGCAAACCAACAGTTACGAACATCAATCTCTTCAGCACCGGACCAAGGATGGTGCATGGAGCTATCCGGCCGGCGGATTTTCCACCAGCCCGGTCGTCGTCCGAGCCGTCCATCTGAACCGGGCGATCGCGCGCGCTAAAGTCTCTCCCGGCAGTTGCACGAACTGCGACTGCAGAGTCTCTTTTCCGTTCTTGGCGATCGGGTTTGGGGCCTGTAGCCAAGCCCGTGCCGCATGTCCTGACCGGCCTGGCCGGGTGGTGTGTTGTGTGGGACAGAAAGACGAGAAAGGAGTACCCGAATGCCGGTTTCCGGCGACCGGGTAACGGTTCACTACACGGGAACGCTCGACGATGGATCGGAATTTGATTCGTCGCGGGACGGCGACCCTCTCGATTTCGAGATCGGCGCCGGAAACGTCATCCCCGGGTTTGAGCGAGCCGTGGCACCTCTCTCCGTTGGTGAGTCCACCACATTCCGCCTCGATCCAGACGATGCGTACGGAGAACCAAGAGATGATCTTGTGTTCGAAGTACCAATCACAAACGCTCCCGATGGCCTCACGGCCGGCGACTCGGTGCAACTTGCCACCGGACAACCGGCAACCGTGATCGCCGTTTCGGAAGCGGCGGTGCAGGTCGATGCCAATCATCCGCTCGCCGGTCAAGCGCTCACCTTTGCGGTAGAGCTCATGTCGGTTGTTTCAGAAGGAAATGGGTAATGAACATCTACGTAGGCAATTTGCCTTATACATTCACGTCTTCGGATCTCGAGAACGTGTTCACTCCCTACGGCGAGGTCTCCTCTGCCCAGGTCATCATGGATCGCGCCACCGGCCGATCACGCGGATTCGGATTCGTTGAAATGGACGATGATGCCGCCGGTCGCGAGGCCATTGAGAAGCTCGATGGTTCCGACCTCGATGGACGTCGTTTGACGGTCAACGAAGCCCGCCCCCGCCAAGAGCGGCGCGGCGGCGGTGGCGGCGGAGGCCGCTACTAAACCTGCAGTTTCCGAATAGTCAGAACGGCCGCCTTCGGGCGGCCGTTCTGCGTTCAGTCCCCTGCGCGGGCGTTGTCTCGAAAACCGAGACCGATCAGATAGAACGCGGCTGCAAACAGGCTGATAGCACCGGCCGCGGCGATGATCGCTTCCCATGGAATTCCGGCTCGGTTGGCCGGTGGAAGTGACATCGAGAAGAAGATGATCGTTCCCCAGTTGAGCCGCGTATCGCTGAATCCAAGAAACGACACGAAGCCGTCTGCGACGATGGCGCCACTCGCTCCGAGCAGCATGTAGAGAGCAGCCACCGGTACGAGGTGAGGCAGCAGATGCTTGGTGATGATTTGCTTTGCGCCGGCACCTGCCACCCGGGTTGCGTCGATGAAAGGTCGGCTCAACACGGTCAGCGCCTGGCTCCTCAGGACTATCGCGGCCCCAGAAGCACCCGACACAACACCGTAGATGACTCCGAACGCCAGCGGACTCAGGGAATCACGGAAAGGTCCCGCTCCGAGGATCACCATCAGGAGCGGCGCCGGCAGGAGTTGCAGAGTGTCCGACACCTCGGTCAACAACATGTCCGTCGCTCCCCGCCGGTAGGCGGCGACCGTTGCCACCAACAATCCGACGATCGCGGTGGTGACGGCCGCTGACAGCCCGACCACAAAACTCGGAGTACTGGCCGCCAGGACCATCGACAGCACATCCCGCCCGAGATTGTCGACGCCGAGCGGATGTTCCGATGTGAATGGTCCCGGCAGCGTCACCTCGGATACGATGTCACCGGGCACCACGAACGGGTTGAGCATCCGCGCCCTCATTAGCTCCATCTCTGTCGAATCGTCGGTCACCTCCTGTTTCTCCTCGAGGACAACCTTCTCGACAACGATGTCGTCGTGGCCATAGACCGGGTGGTAGGTCGCCCGGTCCCACACCGTGGCCATCAGGATCGGATGGATCACAGCAGCCAGTGCGTAGACGCCGATGAGGAACACACCGAACATCGCCAGCTTGTTCGACTTGAATCGCTGCCATGCGATCAGCCACCAGGACCTGCGCCTCATAGAGCCATCTCCGAGGGTCGGTCTGTCTGCCCGTACCGGGTCCGGGGATCCAGCATCGCGTGGAGGACATCGAGGACGATCCTGGCGCCCACCGAGATCACGCCGATGAACAGCAATCCCCCGACTACCAGCGGATAGTCACGGGCTTGGAGAGATGAGAACAGCACTGAGCTGAGACCAGGGAAGTTGATGGACGCCCCGTAGTGGGACGGAACAGAAAAGGCGTACTCGACGATCACCAACCCGGACAGGACGAAGGGCAGTGAAACGACGAACCGGCTGAGCGCAGGAAGCAACGCCACGCGGGCCGCGTGACGGTCAC
>CBDTUP010000108.1:0-8009 GCA_965363685.1 uncultured bacterium
CCCTCGGCGGAAGCCGCCAGGATCACGATCCACGTCTCGGGCGCGGTCGCCCATCCCGGTCTGGTGGAGCTCGACGCCGATGGTCGGGTCGCCGATGCGCTGGCCGCAGCGGGTGGGGCACTGCAGGAGGCCGAGTTATCGGCGATGAACCTGGCGGCACCGCTCGCCGACGGCACCCTGATCGTGGTCCCCGAGCGGGGGAGCGTGGTCGCAGTCGCAGGTCCGGCGTCCGACGGCCGCGTTCGGATCAACAGTGCCACCCTGGACGAGATCGCCACCTTGCCGGGAATCGGACCCGTTCTGGCTCAGCGGATCTTCGATCATCGGGAAGTCAATGGTCCATTCGGGTCGGTTGAGGATCTTCTGGATGTCTCCGGAATCGGCGAGGGGAAGCTGGCCAATATCCGCGAGTCGATCACGATTCCGTGAATCTTCCCGACCAGATGGGGAGGTGGGCGGTTGCGGCTGCCGGATGCGCCTGGGTGGCAGCTTGGGCCGGGCGTTCCATCGGGTGGCCCTCGCTGGCTGCACCGGTCATTGGAACGCTGTTGCTTGCCTCAGTCAAGAGGCGGGCAGCGGCTCTGCTTGCCATGGTGATGGTGGCGGCCGCGTTGTCGGGTGTGCTTTCGGTCCAACGTGAAGCAACTGTTCTCGGCACATTTGTACCCGAAGGATTAGCCGAGGTGATCGGTACCGTCGTAGACGATCCACGACCGGGAGCAAATGGGTTCTGGTTCCTCATCAGGCCCGACACCATCCAAGTACGTGATCGGGAGTCGTCGTGGCAGGGCCCTCCGTTGTTGGTGAGCACGGTGGAGGAATCCGTGGTCATGGCCGGGGAACGGGTTGCAGTCGCCGGTCGGATGGCGGCGCGTTCCGGGACTGCTCGGGGCGACCCGTACGCGGGCACCATTGATGCGAGGACCATTGCTCCCGTTGGAGTTGCCACCGGGTTCTTCCGGGCGGCCAATCTCGTCCGCAGTCGCGTCGAATCGGAACTCGCACCCGTTTCCAATCGTCCGGCGGCCGCTCTCGTGTCAGGGTTTCTGATCGGCGATATTCGGGAGTTGCCTCCCTCGGATGCGCAGGCACTGAAACGGGCCGGATTGTCTCACTACGTTGCCGTGTCCGGCAGCAACGTGGCGCTCTTTCTGCTCCTCTGGTGGGTGATCATCGGCCCGCTGGGTTTCGGACCGCGGAGGCGGGCAGTCCTCGGCCTCCTGGGATTGATTCTCTTCACCATCATCACGCGCTGGGAACCGTCGGTACTTCGGGCATCGGTGATGGCCGGTGTCGTACTGGTCGGCCGAGCGATCGGCTGGTCGATTGGGCCGTGGACGGCGTTGGGCGGCGGAGTGACCGGTCTTCTCCTGATCTCGGCGGAACTCGTGTCGGACGTCGGATTTCAGCTGTCGGTGGCTGCCACCGCAGGCGTGATCGCCGGTGCCGGTTACCGACCGTTGAGCAGACTGCCCTTGGTCGGCGCGACGCTGGCAGCCACGGTGTCAGCTCAGCTGGCCGTGGCCCCCCTGCTGCTGATTCACTTCGGCACTCTTCCCTTATTGTCGCCCCTATCGAACCTCCTGGCCGGTCCAATGGTGATCGCGGGTACGACCCTCGGGGGACTGGGTGTCCTGTCCGGCGTCGGACTACTCGTGAACCTCTCTGCAGCCTTCTCCGGGATTGTCCTGGCGATTGCCAGGGCCGCCGCCCCGTGGCCGCAGCTCGACTGGGTTGGCTATCTGGGAGTGTTGACGACCATTTGGCTCGGTATCGCACTGAACCTGAGGCGCCCGATGGCAGTGCTGGCGGCTGCCTGGGCATTCATGACGATCGGCCTCCAAGTTTCGCCGGTCCCCACACCATCGATCGTATTCCTGAATGTCGGGCAGGGTGACTCGACTCTGTTGATGAGTGATGATGGAAGCGCGGTTCTCGTTGATGGTGGGCCCGATCCGGGTGTCCTGGTCGAACGATTGCGCCACTACGGCATCGACCATCTCGATTTGGTCATCGCTTCCCATCATCATCATGACCACGTAGCCGGTCTGACCGCGGCCGTGGAAGGTTTTCCAACAGGCCTCTTGTGGCATTCGGATCATCCCGACCCTGGACCGGAGATGAGAGCGTTGCTGGATACCGCCGGCCGTCTTGAAGTTCTCGTCGAGGTCCCCCGACCGGGGTGGACGGCGCAGCTGGGTGATTTCCAGATCTCAGTCCGTGGACCCCTCCGGCGATACGCTTCGCCGAACGATCAATCGATAGTCCTCGTCGTTCAGGTCGGGGAAACGACGGTTTTGCTACCCGGCGACGTGGAAACGTATGCCCAGCAGGACCTGGGAACCATCCGGGCCGACGTGCTGAAGGTCCCTCACCAGGGAGCGGCTACCAGCGACCTCAACTGGTTGCGCGCTACCGACGCAGGTCTAGCAGTGATACCCGTCGGACCAAATGACTACGGGCACCCCGCTCCGGAGGTGCTGCGGGTTCTCGAGGAGATGGGAGCTGAGATCCGGCGAACGGATCGAGATGGCGACGTCGTGGTCTCACTCAGCCCTTGATTCGGCCGCTTCGGGGAACTCCTCAACCGCAATCCTGCGAAATCGCGACACGATGTCGCCGATAGCAGCCGGTTCCTCCGGATATGAAGCGACGACGGTCTTGATCGCCTCGCTGCCCAGGTTCAGATTGTGTTCCCCCGCCAGTGAAGCGATCTGCTCGGAGAGCTTGGCACCGAAGATCCGGGCACCTTCAGCAGAGGTTTCGGGGAGTACAAAAGCCAACACGGCGGCCGCACCATCCCTGGCGTGCACCGGATGATCGACGGCTCTGACGCTGCGCTGGACGCGATCGCCCAGGTCGGTGAGGAAGTTGCGTCGCGCTCTGCGATTCAGTTCTTCTGGTAGTGGCAGTTCGGCTACCACCAGCGAGAAGATCTTCTCGTATCGAGTTGCACGGGACTTCTCGAGGTCGACGGTCTCCACCAGGCTGCGCGAGTTGAACAACCCGGTGGCATCGTCGATCTGATCGTAGAGGTCGAGTTTGGTGATGGAGTCACGCAACTGGTCAGTTGCCCAGCCGCCAATGAGACCGAAGGCCAGATATCCGGCTCCTCTGGTCACGATTAGGCCGAGGAGTTCACCCCAGCCAACGAGATCGATTGCCGGAGCTCGCATCCAGATGTAACCCAAGGTCGCCAGCGCACCGAGCAGCAAACCACCTCGAATGCCCCAGAAGAGGAAACCGACGAAGACGGGTAGGAAGAACATCGTGGCCGACACCTCTGTCGGGTCGACCCTCCGGACGTACATGATCAGGACCACGATCGCCAGCGCTGCCAGGCCAATGGCAAGCACCAACCCCCGCGCCTGCGGGTAACTAACTGAACGTGTCTGGGTGCGGGTCGTGTCGACCATGGGAGCATGCTAAACCGTTCCGGCTCGCCTTCCGGTCGATCTTTGACTTTGAGGTTCTGTGCGTGAACACTGTGGTCATGCCGCCGATATTGAAGTCACGGGTAGCTCTCGCTGCCCTCATAGGAGTCTTCTTGATTCCGATCATGACGTCTTCTCTTCGTGGACTCACACACGTCCTCACCTGTTCTGGGCAGGTCGAGACACCTTTCACCGTCGTCGTCGAGCGCGGAAGCGACCCGATTGTTCTCAGTGCTGCCCAGCTGATCGCGGGTGAGGAGGAAACGATCTGTGGAGGCATCGACGTTGACTTCTCGGCTCGTGCCGTCGATGGCAATCGACTGGCCCTTTCGCTGATCGTTTCGAACCTGTCCGACGATCCATGGCGCGGCACGATCGATCTCGAGCTTGGTCGAGCGAGGGTCCCCATCTCGATCGGACGGGTAGCCGGTGGGACCGAAGAGGTCGAGACGATTGTGCTCAATCTCGATGAAGGTGAGAGCGACATCGTCGGATCGCTCCTGATAGGACCTTGACTTTCACCGGCAGCCTGCTGGCGGGCAAGCACCAACTCAGCTTCGCCGGCGGTCGGGTGCACCTCATGGGTGTGCTCAATCTCTCGCCTGAATCCAAGAACACACCGACGGTGGCGATGACCGTCGACGACGCAATGGCGATTGCGGAGCGCCACCGCAGCAATGGTGCTTCGATCATCGATGTTGGCGCCCAATCCTCTCACTTCGACAATCCAGATCTGGATCCTTCTGAGGAGATCGGTCGCCTGGCCGGCACCGTCGAGCGTCTGGTGGCGGAGGATTTCCTCGTCTCGGTCGACACCTGGAAACCGGCGGTGGCATCCGCAGCCGTCGACCTCGGTGCTTCGATCATCAACGACACCGGCGGTCTGCAGGATCCGGAGATGGTGCGAGTAGTCGGCGAGGCGGGCGTCGCCGGAGTAGCCATGTACCTCGAGGGGGACTCTCCCCTGGCGGTCGGGAAGATCGACATTGACGGATCCCTGGTCGAGCAGATGATTCGCCGACTAGGCGAAAGACTGGATGGGCTGGCCAGCCTTGGAATCGACGACATGATCGTCGATCCTGGAATCGGGATCTCCTACCGAACGGACCGCGGCAGCTATGCAGCTCACCAGCTCGACGTGATCCGGAATCTCGAGCGATTCGGGTCTCTCGGGAGACCTGTTCTCCTTCCGGTTCCCCGCAAGCCCGAGCTTGCTCCTACGCTGGCTATGGCGACGCTCGCACTCGAATACGGGGCCGACATACTCCGGGTCCACGATGTGGGGGCAGTTGCTGAGATCGCCCGCCTGATGGGGAGGATGTGATGAGTAGACGAGCGTTGATCACGGGTTCTGCTCGCGGCCTGGGTAGAAACTTGGCTGTGGCGCTTGGATCGGATGGATTCACCATCGTTGTCCACTATCGCTCCAGTCGGGAGGAGGCGGAAGAGACCGCCCGGCTGGTGGCAGAAGCCGGTGGCGAATCCGAGTTGGTTCACGCAGATCTCTCGAATCCTGAGTCTGTGGCTGCGATGGCGTCGGAGTTGGAGGCATCCGGGGGTCTCGATGTGCTCGTCAACAATGTTGGTGGGTTCATCATCAGGCATACGGATGAGCTGACGACCGATGATTGGGATCGGGTACTGGCTGCGACGGCCAGTGCGACCTTCTATACAACGAAGGCGCTGCTTCCGTTGCTACGGGGCCGCCCTCATGCGCGGATCGTCAATGTGGGGGATTCCGGGGCCGACAATCTGCGCGCTTCCCCGAAGTCGCTTCCCTACTATGTCGGCAAGACCGGCGTCCTCATTATGACGAAGACTTTCGCCGTCACTGAAGCGCCACGCGGTGTGACGGTCAACGCGATCATGCCCGGAGTGCTCGAGAACAGCATCACCTTTCCGGCCATGGACAAGATCCCGGCCGGACGGCTGGGGACCTTCGATGACATCACCTCGGCGGTCCGCTACCTGGTATCTCCGGAGGCCGACTACGTCACAGGGTCGTACATTCAGGTCGGCGGAGGATGGAATCTCTGACATGACCTCGTTGTGGCACATCTCCGGCCCTCGTGAAGCCGGTCCGGGTGAGCGACACCAGATGCTCCACCGCGCCAAGCGCGTTTTCGAGCAATCGGGGGTTGAATCGGCCGACGTGGTCCGCGTCGATGTACCCGGACGAGGAGCGTCGGCAGACTCTCCCGATCGCGAGGGTCTAGTACGCGGCGAGGTTGAGCCGGCCCTTCCCGCTCTGCAGTCGGGCTCTCTGTTTGGCGGTAAACAGGGCCTCTTGATATTCGATGGACATCAGCTCCTGAAGGGCGAAGCTGAACTCATTTCCGAGCTACTGGGCGTCGCAGATACAGACTCGGTCGTCGTAGTTGCCTCCGCCGGTGCCGTCCCGTCGCCCCTCTCCAAGACCTTGAAGGGTGGCGAAACCATCAAGATAGACAAGCTGAGAGAGAAGGACGCCGCGGAGTGGCTTGGCACGGAGGTCCGGGAACGAAAGATGAAGGTTCCCGCCGACGCCCGGGAGGCCCTCCTTCAACGCTTCGGCAGCAACATCGCCGCCATCAGCCAGGCTCTCGATCAGCTTTCGGGCGAGACCTCGATAACTCGTGAGACGGTCCTGGTCCGATTCCACAACCGGCCGGATGAGCCGATGTGGCACCTGGCCGACGCGATCAGCGCCGGAAAGGTCGGAGAAGCGCTGCGCCGGCTGGCCGATTTCCTGACCCACGGGCATCCGTTGCAGCTCCTGGGGTATCTGGAGGATGATCTCAAACGCCGCTCGTTTGCCTCGGCCGCTGAGAGCATCGAGGATTACGCAGGGCACGTTGGGGGAAGAGCCAGCGACTGGCGTGTAAAACGGGACTGGAATCGCCGGACCCGGGTGTCCGATTCCGAGCTCAGAGCCGCCCTCACGGCCTTACTCAGGGCAGATGGACTCCTCAAGGCGGCTCCGGAGGAGACCCACCGGCTGACCATGGAACGGCTAACGGTCGCTCTTTGCCGGCTCTACGGTGGGCGCGCCGTCGGGGTGCGATGATCTCGACCTTGCCCGGTGAGGTCGGACGCTGCTACGATTCCGTGCCCGCGTGGCTTCCCGCGCGCCTTAGTTTCCAATAGAGGTTTCGATTCCGTATGGCCAATATCAAGTCCCAGATGAAGCGCAATCGCCAGAACGAGACGCGCAATGAGCGCAACAAAGGCCTTCGCTCTGAGCTCAAAACCCGGGTGAAGGGTGCGCTCGCTGCAGCTGAGGCCGGCGATGCGGAGCAAGCTCAGGAACTGACCCGCCAGGCTCAGAAGCGCATCGACATGGCCGTTACCAAGGGCGTGCTGCACAAGAACACCGCTGCCCGCCGCAAGGCCAAGCTCGTTCGTGACGTGAGCGCGCTTCTCGACGGGTAGCGCCCAGTTGAGTGCGAGGTACCAGGTACCAGGTACCAGGTACCTTCCCCTAGGCAAGCGCGCTTGCCCGTGATTTCTCCATCTTCTATCCGCAACTTCAGCATCATCGCCCATATCGATCATGGAAAGTCGACGCTGGCGGACCGAATGCTGGAACGGACCGGCGCCCTGTCGGAACGTGACATGCGTGCGCAGGTTCTCGACACGATGGACCTCGAGCGGGAGCGTGGCATCACGATCAAGGCCCAGGCGGTGCGTATCGAACACCGTGCGCCCGATGGCAAGCCGGTGATCCTCAATCTGATCGACACTCCCGGCCATGTGGACTTCAGCTACGAGGTCTCGCGCTCGCTGGCCGCCTGCGAAGGAGCCGTTCTCCTCGTCGACGCTGCGCAGGGAGTCGAAGCACAAACTCTCGCCAACGCCTACCTCGCGATTGAGGCCGGCTTGGAGATCATTCCGGTGATCAACAAGATTGATCTGCCTGCTGCTGATCCCGACAAGGTCGCCGCTGAAATCGCATCGGTGATCGGAGTCGATGCTGGAGATGTGATCCGTGTGTCAGCCAAGACGGGTGATGGAATAGACGAACTCCTCGATCGAATCGTGCGTGACGTTCCTCCGCCGAAAACCGCCGGATCCGATCTGCGGGCGCTCGTCTTCGATTCGTATTACGACTCATATCGCGGCGTGGTTTGCTATGTGCGGGTCGTGGATGGTGCGCTGGAACCGGGAGACACGTTGCTGTTCTCGGCCACGTCCGAGCGCCATACCGCAGCGGAGGTCGGCGTCCTGACGCCGGCGGTTGTTCCCGTTGCCAGGCTTGGTCCCGGCGAAGTCGGATACCTCATCACCGGAGTCAAAGAGATCGACCGCATCCGTGTCGGCGACACGATCAGCCACTTCGGCAAGGCAGAAGCCGAGGCGTTGCCGGGATACGCCGAACCGAAACCGATGGTTTTCTCCGGGTTGTTTCCGTCTGACGGTGAGGACCTCGAAAAACTCCGGGAGGCGCTCGACAAACTGCGTCTGAATGATGCTTCCCTCGTGTTCGAACCCGAGACCTCGAGGGCGCTCGGCTTTGGTTTCAGATGCGGTTTTCTTGGACTGCTCCACATGGAGATCGTGCGGGAGCGCCTTGAGCGTGAGTACGACCTCGACCTT
>CBDTUP010000109.1:0-7997 GCA_965363685.1 uncultured bacterium
CCATAGTTCCCGAGGTGACCAGCCTGGCCGAGAATCTCGAACATGTCGTGCGCGAATTCGGCTGGGACGATTCGATCATTGACCCCTCGGCTGAAATCACGGTTGTTGCCGACCCGGTCAGGTTTCGCCAGATTCTCCGCAACCTGATCGCCAACGCCCACCGCTACGGCGGAAGGCACCGACGAATCCGTGGAGAGCAGGTTGGAGAGCTCGTTGAGATCGAAGTCAGGGACAATGGGCCGGGAGTGCCGGTAGACGAACGGGAACGCATCTTCGAGCCGTACGCGCGGGCACACTCGCGCCGGGGTATCACTGCGTCCGTCGGCTTGGGTCTGGCAGTCTCACGGGCTCGCCCGCCTCATGAATGGCGACTTGATCTATGAATACGACTCCCGGTCCGCAGAATCCGTCTTCCGACTCACCCTCCCGTCTGTGCTCGCCGACAGTATCGAATCGCGCGGCTAATGTCGTCGCCAGGAGGTCCCATGGTCATCACGATTGAATACTGCGCCCAGTGAGGCTATCTGGGCCGTGCAGTTCGCATGGTCGAGCAGCTACTCGGCGAGTTCGAAGAGCAAGTGGAAACAATCTCTCTGGTGGTATCCCGGGGTGGCGTCTTTGAGGTGACGGTGGACGGCAATCTCATCTACTCGAAGAAGGAGACCGGCCGTCACGCCGAATATGAAGAAGTGGCGGCTCAGCTTCGTTGAGGCCAGTAGATGGACCATCGCTCGATACGGGCCAAATGCGAGTCGGCAACCCATTTCGATGCGACCTATCCAACCTCCGCTCAGCGAAGCTCGGGGCCCACAAGCGCCCGCGGAAGTGCTTGATTGATGATGTGAGTGGGTGCTAATCGACGGCTAGACAGAGATGCTGGATGCCATCACCCTGGGAACGGATACCACTGGGTTCCGAATCCCATCACCTTCCGGCAGTGAGGGCAGAAGAACACGAAACCCCTCCCTATCCCGAATGGTCCCCGCGGCTTGCGCAGGTAGATCTCGGGCAGCTCGGCCTCACAGTACGGGCAGACAGGCACGAGATCGTCGCGCCTCACTGCAGCACACGGCTGGACCATCGTTTCAGCACTCATGACAGCCTCCTAGCTGATCGCTAGCGAGCAAAGCGATCACTACCCGTCGTATCAGGCTGACCCATGGACAGATAGAGGCAAAGGTCACTAGCTACACCCTTCCTCAACCGGCATTGTCGAGCCGAACCTATTCACCGGCACTATTCGCACTCAGGTCGGTGATCGTCGCTCAGGTTCTCCGGAGCGCGAAGAACGCTACCCCTGCGGCAACTCCGACGTTGAGTGAGTCAACCCCGTTTCGCATGGGTATTGAGACGTGCTCATCGACTGCCAATTTGGTCTCCGCGGTGATACCGGGGCCCTCGGCTCCCAATACCAGCGCAATCCTCTCTTCCTCTCCCACTATCAACTGGTCGAGAGGGACCGCGGAGTCGTCGGGAGTCAGGGCTAGTACCCGAAAGCCGTGACGGCGAACCGGATCCAGTCCTCCGGGGAGGACGTTCACCCTTGCGTACGGAAGCGAAAAGGCTTCACCCATCCCTGCCCGCAACGCCCGTCGGTAGAGCGGATCGCAGCTCCTCGGGTCCAGTAGAAGGCCGTCCATTCCCAGGCCGGCCGCCGAACGGACAATGACCCCGAGGTTGGTTGGATTGGTCACATTCTCGAGCACGACCACCCGTCGGGCCGTCATGAGGATCTCGTCCGGGTATGGAAGGGGTCGGCGATAGAACACGGCAATCAGCCCGCGATGCAGATGCATGCCGGTCACCTCTTGGACGACATCAGGGCCGGCGAAAAAGTGGGGCGCATCACGCGGAACTGCCGACGGAATCGGCTCACCGCGAGTCGCATCGATGAGAAGCGACTTGAGTCTGAACCCAGCGTCCAGAGCGCGCTCTACGACCAGTCCGCCTTCAGCGATGAACACTCCTGCGAGATCGCCGCCGGGAGACTCTCGTTGGCGTCTCAGCTGATGATCCCTGAGTCCGATGTAGTCAACGATCCGCGGATCGGCGGGGTCTGTAATCGAAACCTTCATTCTGACGGCAGGGTAGATGGCACCAGTCGGTTTGGACTACTAGACCCGGAGCCTCCCCGGCATGATCGCCGGACCCACAGGTCCCGGCAGGTCGACCGGAAAACCGGCACCGACCGCCAGCGAAGCTGCGATCCTCGCCATCGTCGGCGAGGTCATGATGCCGAAGCCACCCTGCCCCGCCAGCCAGAAGAAGTCGGACACCTCAGGATCGGGCCCAACCACCGGCATACGATCGGGCGCGAAAGTCCTCAAACCGGCCCAGGCACGCCGGACATGGCGGATGTCGAGGGTGCTGGCCCGTTGAATC
The DNA here is from genome assembly GCA_965363685.1 of uncultured bacterium. Lineage (GTDB taxonomy): Bacteria > Actinomycetota > Acidimicrobiia > Spongiisociales > JAHEDJ01 > JAHEDJ01. The sequence goes on from CBDTUP010000109.1 coordinate 2,383, forward strand.
CGCTCGATTGCCATCGCAACGTCTATCTCCTCATGGCGGACATCGTGGGGGTGGCTCGGCGTCTGATCGGCGGGTGATCCCAGCAGCTGGTTCCCCTCCGGCTCGAAGTAGAACTGTTCGTCGATGTCTATGACCGCAGGCCATCTGCTGACATCAACATCTATCGGCGCTGCAAATGTGAAGGCCGTTCGACGCAGAGGCTTCATGCCGACCGGCCGTACACCGGCCATCTCTGCGATGACGTCGGCCCAGGCGCCGGCCGCATTCACCACCGTTCGTGCCGACCACTCATCGCTACCGCCGGCAACTTCCCATCCACCTCGGACCCGGTGTATCCCTGTCACGCCGGCGCCGGTTATCACCGTTCCGCCGCGCCGCCGTATGCCGCGCAGAAATCCTTGCAGCAAAGCATCGACATCGATGGTGTGCCCGGTCGGTTCCAGCAACGCCGAGTCGACATACTCAGGTTTCAATACCGGACAGATCTGCTGCGCTTCGGTCCCGTCGACGACCTCCAACGATGGGATCGTCGCACGGGCATCCGCCGCCGCGTCCAGGACTGATTGCCTCTGGTCCGCTCGACCGATCAGCAGCAACCGGCGCGGCGTGACGAGCGGAACATCGGAAAAACCGTCCGGTGGCGACTCGAAGAAATCCCTACCAGCGGCGGCAATCGATCTGATCACCGGGACCTCCCAGGCCTCCGTGAACAAAGCGGCCGATCGGCCTGTCGTGTGATACCCGCAGTGCGGTTCCCGCTCGAGGAGTATCACGGATCCATGGGCCGCTAGTTCGTAGGCCGCGGACGCGCCGGCGATGCCGCCACCGATCACAACAAAGTCTGCTCCTGTCATGCACGCATCGTCGCAGATCTCACCTCGTCCGGTAGGTCAACTCAAATACACTTCCACCAGGAGGTGTTTGTGACTGCTCGATTCGATGCACTGGGAGTTGTCGTCAACGACATGGACAAGAGCCTGGCGTTCTACGAACTTCTCGGACTCATCGCGCCCGACCAGGATGCCTATGAAGGACATGTCGAACTGCCGCTCGCCCGCGGCTTGCGTTTGATGCTCGACACAGTTGAGGTTGTGAGATCGTTTTCCGAGTGGGAGCCACCGAGCGGCGGACATCGAATGGGTCTGGCGTTCTTGTGCGCTTCACCCGCGGAGGTGGATGAACAGCATGCAACGATCGTTGCCGCCGGACATCGAAGCCACGTCGATCCGTTCGACGCTCCCTGGGGACAGAGGTATGCCACCGTCCTGGATCCAGACGGAACACCGGTGGACCTGTTCGCCCCCCTCGCCACCTAGCGTCCGCGGCAAAGAGACTATTCAGTGGGCGGCGTTTCGTCTTCGTGTGAGGTAGCGCGAAGTCGTTCGAGCACCTGTGAGCGCGCTCCCGGAGCCCCGAAACCCGTAACGATGTCACCCTCGAGGAGGGTCGTGTCGCCCTCAGGCACCAGTACGGCCCGACCTCGCCGGATCGCTACCAGCGTGCATCCGGCCGGCCAGTGCACTTCCTTCAGTTGACGGCCATCCGCCATCGAGCCCCCCGGAATGTGGAACTCGAAGAACTCCGCGTCTGGTCGAGTCCAGAGGCGCTGACGTTTCCGTTGCAGCTCAGTTTCGGTCGCCTGCGTCAGCGCATGGTGATAGGCCTTGACGGCCGTCTCTCGCCGGAACATGCCGACCAGCAGGGTGGGGTCTTCCTCGGCAACCACCGGCAGCCTCCCTACCCCGAGGCTGGCCATGCGCTCGAGGGCGAGGGAGACCGGGGTCTCAGGTGTGACGGTGACCGGGCGCGGCGTCATGGCGGCGGCAGCCGTGACCTGATCAGACGGACCTCCTGTTCGCACGATGTCGGTGACGGTGAGAATCCCGACCAGGCGTTCGTCTTCATCGGCCACCGGCAGACCATGGTGACGGTGACGATCGAGCATCGCCTGAACCTCACCGGTCGTCATCGAAGGGCGCAGCACCTCGCTCCATGGTGTCATCACCTCGCCGACCGAAACCGTATCGAGCAAATCGACATCACTGGTTCTCAGCAATCGAATCCCTCGGCGAACCAGTGGAATCGTATAGACGCTCTCTTTGTGGATCCGGTCGGCAATAACCGTTGCCAACGAGGTCGCCAACATCAGCGGCAGCACGAGGCCGTAATCTCCCGTGAGTTCGAACACGATCAGGATCGAGGTCAGCGGAGCACGGGCGACGGCCGCAAACATGGCCGCCATCCCCACCACGGCGAAAGCACCCGTATCCAACAATGAGAATCCCCAGATCGGCGCTATCAAAGCCGCGAAACCCGCGCCCAGCGAAGAGCCGATGAAAAGGGCCGGCATGAAATGCCCGCCGGAGGCTTGGGATCCAAGTGTCCCGGCGGTCGCCAGGATCTTCAGGCCGACGAGGATGAGCAATGTCCACCAGGCGGTATCCATAGCACCACCGCCCACCAGTTCCTGAATGAAGCCCTGGCCCGTCCCGAGGATCCTGGGCTCAATAGTGACGATGGCTGCTACCGGGATTCCCAGCGCCAGCGGCCGCAACCACGGCCGGACCTCGAACTGTTCGATAGGCGAATGAACCGAGTCAAACGCCTTCAAGAACAGGAACCCAACGGCCGCAGCCATCACTCCCAGCGCGACATACAGAAGCAGCTCGGTAGGGTCGCCGACCTGATGCGATGCGGCAGAGAGTATTCGATCTTCACCCACGATCGACCGGGCAGTGACGGCTGCGGTGACAGAGGCGATCACCACCGAGTTCAAATGGCGGATAGCGAAGTTGCCAAGAATGACTTCCATGGCAAACAGCATTCCCGCGATCGGCGCGTTGAAAGTTGCACCAATCCCTGCCCCTGCGCCGGCCGCCACCAAACTGCGGACCTGGTCCTCCCCCAGTCCGGAATACCGACCGACGGACGATCCGATCGCCGCCCCCACCATCACCGTCGGGCCCTCCCGCCCGGCCGATCCACCGCTACCCAAAGTCAGGGCTGTCGATACGATCTTGAGGTAGCTGGATCGAGTCGGGACGTAGCCCGAGCGGACCGCGAGGCCGGCCGTTGTCTCGGGAACCCCGCTCCCCCGCAACTCTGGGAATCTCTGAGAAAGTGCCCAGGCTGCGAACAGGCCCGCCGGCACAGTGAGCAGCGGAATGAACCTGCCCCAGGACAGTGATCCATCCAACCAATCAACTCCGTCGCTGATCAACTCAATGGACCAAATGAGGGCGGCGCCTCCGAGACCGGCGACCACGCCGACGACGAGCGACAAGCCGATGAACACGGCCGTTGTCTGCCGACGAACGAGGGTACGAAGACGCTGCCTCACCAGAAACAACCTAGTTGCGGTGATACCCGATTCAGGTCCAGACTGCTCCAAATGGCACTGTTCTCTTATCACCCTTCCATCCCCGAGAGCTTTCCAATGATCAGGGGCGGGATAATCCACGCAGTTGGCGTCGCAAATAAGCCGAGCAGCGCGGAGGTTCTCGAGGTTTTCGCGGACGAACAGCGAAGGACGGTCGAACTGATCGGCAACACCCCCCTTTCCGAGCTGCCGTCGCTGGCGGCCTGGCGTCGAGCTTTCAGCCAGTTCGGCGTTTCCCCGACTCAGTACCGAAACGCGGCCGAGGCCCTGCTCCGCCGCCTCACAAAACGAGGCGACCTCCCGTCAATCAATCTGCTGGTTGATCTCGCCAATCTCATAAGCATCCGCTATCGGGTTCCGGTGGCAGTGTTCGACCAGCGCCCCGTGAGTGGTGGGACCGTCGTACGGTTCGCCGACGGTGTCGAGCGATTCACCGACCTCGGATCACGTGAGGAAGGAGCACCCAATCCGGGCGAGGTGATATTCGTCGACGATGCCGGCCTGGTGAGCGCCAGACGCTGGTGCTGGCGACAGAGCTTGCAGAGCGCGGCCGGCCCCGACACGACGGAGGTGCTCATAACGATCGAGGGCCACCACGAAACGGCGGTGGAGTCGGTCGCGGCTGCCACACGGGATTTCACAGAATTGCTCGAACGATTCGCCCCACCGAAGACGATGGCGGCAGCACAGTTGTCGAAGGCCAACCCTGTGTTTGGGCCGACCCGCGGCTAGGAACGGTTTCTCAGGACCCGCCGGAGTATCTTCCCGGAGGCGGACTTGGGAATCTCGTCGATGAACTCCACAGCCCGAACCTGTTTGTAGTGGGCGACATGCTCGGCCACGTAGTCTCGAAGCTCCTCAGCCGTCACAGCCCGACCAGACTTGGTGACCACGAAAGCCTTGGGAATCTCGCCGGCTTCCTCATCGGGGACCGGCACTACGGCAACGTCTGCCACCGCCGGATGGGCGATCAGGAGCGCCTCCAATTCTGCCGGCGGTACCTGGAATCCCTTGTACTTGATCAGTTCCTTGAGTCGATCGACGATGAAGTAGTACCCTTCCTCGTCGACATGACCGATGTCGCCCGTATGGAGCCATCCGTCAGCATCGATGGTGAGGGCTGTCGCTTCCGGACTGTTGAGGTATCCCTTCATCACCTGTTCACCGCGAATCCAGATCTCGCCGTCTTCACCGACGTCGAGGTCGCCACCGGAAGCCGGATCAACGATTCTGCACTCGGTATTCGGCAGCAATAGACCTATGGACCCCGGCTTGAAACCACCTGTCGGGGTTGCGTGTGTGACCGGTGAGGTTTCTGTGAGTCCGTACCCCTGGACCACCTCACACCCGATTCTGGCAGCGGCCTCAGCGGCCAGCTCGGCCCCCAATGGGGCTGCACCCGAGAAGACCTGACGAGCTGCGGTGAGGTCGTATTCGTCAACCATCGGATGCTTGGCCAGGGCCAGCACGATCGGCGGAACCAGGTAGTAGCGCGTGACTCCGTATTGCTGTCCGATTCGCAGGAACTCTGCGAGATCAAACCGGGGCATCGTCACCAGGGTGGTGCCCTGAGCCAGCGCCCCGTTCATCAGGACCTGCATGCCGTAGATGTGAAAGAAGGGAAGCACCGCGATCCCGACATCGTCCGCAGCTACGTCGAGCACTACCTGGCTTTGCTCGAGGTTGGCTACGAGGTTCCGATGGGTGAGCATGACACCCTTCGGTAGTCCGGTGGTCCCGCTCGAGTACGGCAACACAACTACATCGTCGGCCGGATCCACCGGCGAGTGTTCGTTCAGTTGATCGCCAAATAGCTCAGACAGTTGTCGAGCACCGTCTACCTGATCGAATGTGAAGAGGTGCTCAACACCGGCCCCTTCGGCTGCCGCGCGCGCCGTGTTGAGAAACATCCCGATCGTGACGAGATACGACGCCCCCGAGTCCTCCAACTGGAACTTGACCTCCTCCGGGGTGTACGTCGGGTTGATGGTCGTGACCGTTCCACCTGCCATTGCCACCCCGTGAAAGGCGACGGCGTACTCGGGGATGTTGGGAGCCAGAATCGCCAGCACGTCGCCCTTGCCGAATCCCCGTGCCGACAACCCGCCGGCGAGCGCCCGAATGTCTGACTCGAGACGCCCGAACGTGATCGTCCGACCGGTCGGACCATCGATCAATGCGATCTTGTCCGGATGATCCTTTGCACCCCTGAGCACATACGTAGTGATCGGGAGAT
>CBDTUP010000110.1:0-7993 GCA_965363685.1 uncultured bacterium
ACTGAATGGGCTCGGGCGCCGTCTCCGAAGAACTCGACTCCCTGTAGGAACTCTCCGGTGGTTACCCCGGTGGCAGCGAAGAAGACGTTGTCCGATCGCACGAGATCCCGTTGGGTGAGCACAGAGTCGATGTCGAGACCGTTCTCGAGCGCGTACTCTCGCTCGGAGTCATCCCGCGGCCACAGGCGCGCCTGGATCTCGCCGCCCATACAGGTCAGGGCCGCGGCGGCAATGACGGCTTCCGGTGAACCGCCGATACCGAGCAGGATATCGATGCCGGTTGCCTCGTCGGCCGTAGCGATGGCACCTGAAATGTCGCCGTCCTGGATCAGTCGGATTCGGCCACCGACCCGCCGCACTTCATCGATGTACTTCTGGTTACGGGGACGGTCGAGGATGATCGCCGTCAGGTCGTTGATGTCCTTGCCGCGTGCATCCGCGACGGTGTGGAGGTTGGCTTCGACAGATGCGTCGAGGTCGATCGCCCCGGCAGCTCTGGGTCCCACAGCGATCTTGTCCATATAGACGACCGAACCCGGCGAGTACATCGATCCGCGCTCCGCCATTGCGATTACGGCCAGAGCCCCGGGCATGCCCTGGGCGGACAGGGTGGTCCCATCGATTGGATCGACCGCGATGTCTACTTTGGGTCCGGTCCCATTGCCGACCCGCTCGCCGTTGTAGAGCATCGGCGCTTCGTCCTTTTCGCCTTCTCCAATGACGACGACGCCGTCGATGTCGACCGAGGCGAGGATGGCACGCATCGCATCGACCGCGGCTTGATCTACACCTTCCTTGTCACCACGACCCTGCCAGCGGGCGGCAGCCATGGCTGCCGTCTCTGTGACGTGTGCGAGGTCGAAGGCGAGATTCCGGTCTGGTGTTTCGATCATCAGGACACCCTAATGATCATCGCGTCGCCCTGACCACCGCCGCCGCACAGTGAGGCTGCTCCCACCCCACCGCCTCGCTTCCTTAGAGCGTTGACCAGCGTGACGATCAAGCGGGCCCCTGTTGCGCCGATGGGATGACCCATCGCCACGGCACCGCCGTTTACGTTCACCTTGTCATGCGGGAGGTCGAGCATCTTGGCCGACCAGAGCGAAACAGCAGCGAATGCTTCGTTGACCTCGATGAGGTCAAGGGCAGAGGCGTCCATTCCGGCTTTCTTGAGAGCGACCTGGAGCGCCTCGGCCGGCCGCTCATGGAGGGTGGCGTCGCGTCCGCCGATCTGACCATAGGAGACGATTTCGGCGAGTACCGGCAATCCGGCAGCCTCAGCCGCATTTCTATCTGCAACAACGACCGCCGCGCCACCGTCCGAGATCTGCGATGCGTTGCCCGCGGTAATGGTGCCGTCATCGACAAAGGCAGGACGTAGCCGCCCCAGTGAATCGGTTGTGGTTCCCGGCCGGACTCCCTCGTCGGTATCGAAGACCACGGGGTCACCCTTGCGTTGCGGAATCGAAAGGGGGACGATTTCGTCTTCAAAAGCCCCAGATTCCGTCGCGGCGATCGTCCGCTCGTGACTGGCTGCCGACCATTCGTCCTGTTCTTGCCGACTGATTCCAAGTTGCCTGTTCTTGAGATCGGAACTTTCACCCATCGTGCATTGGTCGAACGCACAGAAGAGGCCATCGTGCAGCATCACATCAATGAGTGTGGCGTCGCCGAGGCGGGCACCATTGCGAAGTTCGCGCAGGACGTGCGGGGCGTTGCTCATCGACTCCATGCCTCCGGCAACCACGAACGAAGATTCATTCAACCGGATCGACCTGTCGGCGTGACCGATCGCGGCGAGACCGGACAGACAGACCTTGTTGATCGTCATGGCCGGAACGGTCATGGGAATGCCGGCCCTGGTGGCAGCCACCCGGGAAGTGATCTGACCTTCTCCCGCCTGGAGCACTTGTCCGAAGATCACCTCGTCGACCTTGTCGGTTTCGAGTCCCGATCGCTCCAACGCCCCTTCGATGGCCCTGGCGCCGAGATCGACCGCGCGCAGTGATGAAAGAGTCCCTCCGAACTTGCCGATCGCGGTTCGTGCGATCCCGGTAATGACTGCACCCATTGCTCAATACCTCCTGATACGCCAGCCTACCTGAGGTAACCCAGCCGACTTCCCGGTAGTCTCACAATCCGTGAAGCTTCTCAACCTCGATCACGTTGCCATTGCCGTCGCCGATCTCGACGACGCTGTCGCCGAGTATGAAAGGCAGTACGGCGTTGCTCCGTTGTATCGGGAGGTAGTCGCACAGCAGGGAGTTGAAGAAGCGATGATCCCGGTTGGTGGTTCCTTTGTGCAGCTGCTGCAGCCTTTGTCTGAGGAGACTCCGGTGGGAAGGTTCCTGGTCAAGAACGGTCCTGGGCTTCACCACGTCGCCTATGCCGTGCCTTCCATCGACGACGCTCTCGCCCACCTGAAGGAAGAAGGCGTTCGGCTCATCGATGAGTCACCGCGAATCGGTGGGCGCGGAGCGAGGATCGCCTTCGTGCATCCGAAGGAGCTTGCCGGGACGCTCATTGAGTTGGTGGAACTAGATGAGTAGCACGATCCGGATTCGCGGCGGTGTCGGGCCCCAGGAGGCTGCCGCCATCATGGCAGCCATTCAGCAACTCATTGACGAGGAGGCCGCTTCACAGGCGATGACTGCCCCTCGTAATCTGCCGACGGCCTGGGTACGTTCGAGTCAGCGCCGGGTGGTCAAACCTGCCCGACAGGTGACGACGAGCCTGAGCTCGCATGGGATAGCGGACGGGCAGATTTCGTAGCCGCCCACGGCGGCTACGAGCTGTCAGCAAGCAGCTCTCAGCTATCGGCCAGAAGCGCCCCCGCTGGCAAGTCAACGTGAGCGGGGAGCAGCACCAAGTACCCACTACCCCTCTTCGGTCGCGGACCGTGCTTTGCGCAACCCATCCAGCTCCGGTGCCCGCATGAGCCTGGCCACTCCCACGAACACAGCTCCAACAACCAGAGCACCGACGGCCAGCGACCCGAGAGATTGCCAGAAGCCGGAGTCGGTGATCTCACCAGTTACGGACGAGACTGCCCACCAACCGGCCACCGCCGCGACTCCGGCTGCGACTGCACTTCGACCCACGGACGCAAGCAGCGGCCGGAGTTCTGAGGTGCCGGAACGCCGATACCAGACGGCGGCCATCAGGACTGTGTAGAGCGTCATCGCCAGCGTGCTGGCCAGGGCCATTCCGGGCGTACCCATCAGATCGAACAGCCATATGTAGAGGACGACGCCGACCGCGGTTCCGATGGTTCCTGTGATCACCGGAACCCACATTTCCTTCCTGGCGTAGAAGCCGCGAGCGTAGAGCTGATGCGCTCCCCAGACCGGGATACTGAAGGCATAGGGAACGAGGGCGGCCGCTGTACCGATCGTCGCGGCTTCGGAAAACTCGCCGCGTTCGAAGACCACCTTCACAGCCGGTTGTGAAGCGGCAAGGACGGCCGCGGTTGCGGCTGCGCCGGCGAAGACTGTGTACTGGAGTGCCTTCCGCAGCGTCGCTGCCATTTCAGAGTGCTTACCCTCCGCGAAGAGCCGGGCCAGGAACGGATAGGCGGCCACGCCGGCTGCCTGAGCGATCATTCCGACCGGCAGCATATTGAGGCGCCTGGCCAAACCCAGTTGGGTAATCGAACCCTCGCCCGCCCACTGTCCGAAGATCCGGACGAATTGCTCGTCCAGCACGGCAATCGATTGCCCCAGCATCAGCGGTAGGGCTAGCACGGCGTATTCCCACAGGGATGGATGACGCCAAGGAGTAGCCGGCATCCAACGCAGGCCCGCTCGCCGGGCACCGACCACCTGGAGAGAGAAGTTCCCTATGAATGCACCGGCCAGCGCCCCCCAAATGAATCCCGTTGGCGACGGGTTGCCGGCCGCCCAGCTGATCAGGCCTCCGGAGATGATGCTGAGGTTGTAGACAAGGGGGGCCAGGGCGGGAATGAGGAAGCGCTGCTTGGCGTATTGGACTGCCATGAGGAGCGACCCGAGGAGGAAGAACAGTTGCGCTGGAGCAACGATCCTCGTCAGCGAAGCGACCTCATCGAGTTGCGATTCCGAGAGAGTCTTCGCCGTTTCGGATACGGGGAGCCAGTCTGAGAGTCGTACAAAGAGCAGTTCGACCAGCGGCCGGGCGAAGATGATCGTGAGGAAGGTCAGGGCGGTCATAAGGACTGTGACCGGTCGAACCACCGCGGCAAATGATCGCCAGGCGCCTTCCTCATCTCCGTCGACGAAGTAGCGCGACAGTATCGGGATGAACGTGATGGTCATGTACCCACCCGCCATCAGGTAGAACAGCAGATCGGGGATGAAGAAGGCGGCGAAGTAGATGTCGCCGGCAGCAGTGGCCCCCAGCAGGTTGGCGATCAGCAGATCTCGCAGCAGTCCGAGCACCCGGGACAATACGATGCCGCCCGAGACTACGAGGGCCGCCATGCCGATGCCGGTGCGCCGGCTCATGACAGAAGTTCGGCCCGGGCGGATTTGAGTTCTTCGAGCACTTCGTCTGGAACGACGAGATCGCCCCAGCCGATTCCAAGCTGCAAACCCTCTTTGTAAGTGCCGTGATAGTCCGACCCGCCGGAGGGGATCATCCCGAAGGAGCGGGTGACCTCGACCATCGCCAGTCGTTCCTGATGAGAGTATTCGGGGTAGTAGCAGTCGATGCCGGTCATCCCTGCCGCGGCGAGATGGGCGAAGGCTTCTCTGAACTGAGTCTCCGACTCCAGGCCCATCGTGTATGGATGCGAGAGAATCGGGAGGGCGCCGGACTGCCTTGCCAGCTCGATGGACTCTTCCGGACTCAACCGCTCCCGACTCACATATGCGGGGCGACCGTTGCCGAGATATTCATCGAATGCAGCCCGCATGTCCTCGACCACTCCCCGTTCAACCAGGAGTGCGGCGATGTGGGGTCGGCCTGCCACGCCGGCGCCGGCCTCGTCGGCTACTTCCTGAACGGTGATCTCGATGCCGAGGTCGTTGAGCCGTTCGACGATCCGGTCGTTGCGGGTGGCTCTCGCTTCCTGTAGGCCGGCCAGCCGATCCTGGAGCGGTCCCGGCCCCGGCTCCAGGAACAGCACCACCATGTGCAGGGTTCCCGGTTGCCATTCGCACGAGATCTCGACACCCGGTATCAGTTCGATCGGGAGTCTGCTCGCCGCAGTTCTGGCTTCGGGGATCCCATCAAGCGTGTCGTGGTCGGTCAGCGCAAGCGCGCTCAAGCCGATGGCGCCGGCCTGTTCGACGAGTTCGGTCGGCGAGTCGGAGCCATCGGAGAACCGGCTGTGAGCGTGGAGATCAATCGGCATTACCGTTGCGCAGAGTAGCGACACAGGCGGCTCGTTTCGGCCATCCAGAGTCGATACCATCAGCACAACGGGAGGCTCTCCAAGGCGATGTCAACACCCTATGCCCGGTTCGATGATCTGCGTCCTCAGAGGCGCCGGTCGTTTGAACTGTCCAACTCCGAACAGATTCTTGTTGCGCGAGATTCAACAGAGGTGGTCGATGTACTGGCGGCGGCCGAGAAGGCGGTTGAGTCGGGTAGGTGGGTGGCCGGGTTCGTTGCGTACGAAGCTGCCCGCGGCCTGGATCCGGCGTTGGAGGTGGCCTGCACGCGCGGCACGCGCTTTGATTCTGTGCCGCTTGTATGGTTCGCGGTGTTTTCGGATCGATCCCCAACGGATCAGTCCAGTGGCGGGGAGTATCAACTAGGAGCCTGGGAAGCGACCGTTGGAGAGGACGAGCATCACCGTTCCATCGAGCAGATTCAGGATCTCATCAAGTACGGCCACACTTATCAGGTCAACTACACGTTCGGCTCGACGGCTTCCTTCACCGGAAGCGTCCACTCTCTCTACCGCGATCTGATTTCTGCACAGACTTGCGGATACGGTGCGCTCCTCGAGACGGGCGGATGGACGATTGCTTCTGCCTCACCGGAACTGTTCTTCGAATGGAGCAACGGCCGCATCGTCTGCCGGCCGATGAAGGGAACAGCCCCGCGCGGATTGACCACACGGAGCGATGAGCACCAGCGACTCAATCTGCTGGCCTCTACCAAGGATCAGGCGGAGAACGTGATGATCGTGGACATGGTCCGAAACGACCTGGGCCGGATAGCAGCAGTCGGTTCCGTCGAGACCCCGGCGCTGTTCAGCGCGGAGAAGTACGACACCGTATGGCAGCTCACATCGACGGTGACGGCCAGGACCAGACCGAACACGTCCCTTGTCGACGTGTTCCGAGCTCTGTTCCCGAGCGCGTCGATAACCGGTGCCCCGAAGGTGTCGACGATGAGGATCATCCGCGATCTCGAGACCGGACCGAGGGGCGTCTACTGCGGGGCTGTTGGATTCGGCGGCCCCGGCGTCGATGGAAACCCGGAGTGGGCTTTCAATGTCGCCATACGAACGGTGGTGGTCGATGAAGACAACGGTCTAGCTCACTACGGAACGGGTGGTGGGATCACCATCGATTCGACGGCTGCCGGGGAGTATCGAGAGGCGCTCCTCAAGACGGAGGTACTAGAGCGGCGGACCGCCGACTTCCGGCTGTTGGAGACGATGGCCTGGCGGCCCGATTCGAATCTGTGGCTGCTCGATCGCCATCTGGATCGGGTGATGGAATCCGCCTGGTACTTCGACATCCCGGTCGACCGGGCGGCACTCGAAGTAGCCATCAAGGAGGTATCCGATCCTCTACCGGAACCGGCGCTGCTCAGGTTGCTCGTTGATCGGACCGGGGAATTCGTTTGCGAAGCCGGTGCCATGCCGCCGGCGATCGAGGCTCCGAGTCTGGCCGTCGACGATCGACCAATCGATCGGTCTGATCCGTTGCTCTATCACAAGACAACGAGCCGGAGAGTGTATGACCAGGCTCGAGAACGGCATCCCGGAGCCGACGATGTGATCCTCTGGAATGAGGCGGGTGAGATCACCGAGACGTCTATCGGAAACCTGGTGGTACAAATCGATGGGACGTGGTGGACACCTCCCGTGTCTTCCGGTTGTCTCCCGGGGACCTACAGGGCCGAACTCCTGGAGCTTGGCGAGATCGAGGAGCGACCGATCACCGTCGAGGAGCTTCGCGGAGCGACTTCGATTGCTCGGATCAACTCAGTGAGGGGCTGGGAGCTCGCGCACCTGATGCCCCCCCTGCCTCGATAATTCGCCACCGTCTAACTGAGCTCGAGTTGCGTAGCAACTCGTACCTGCCGCTGATGCGGCAGGCGGTCGAGGGGGATTGGGCACCGCGGCCTCCCGGCGAAGCCGGGAGGCTAGCTGCCGGCGACTATCTCGATGTCGATCCGCTCGATGAACAGTCCCTGCATCGGGACGCTGCGTTCGGCTCCGCGCAGTTCCTTCGGTATCGCCTCGATGGCGTCCATGGTGGCGTCCGAGTCGACCGCCTTTCCGAACACGGAATAGGTGGGCGGCAAGGTGTAGTCCTCGAACGTGACGAAGAACTGACTGCCGGCGCTGCCGGGACTGCCGGAGTTGGCCATAGCCAGGGTGCCCTTCGGATACAGCGCTTCGGTGATGTCGAGTTCGTCCGGCAGCAGGTAGCCGGGATTACCGGTGCCGATGGCGCTCTGGTCTCCGCCCTGCAGCATGAAGCCCTCGACGATGCGGTGGAATGCCTGTCCATCGAAATAGCCCTCCCGTGCCAGGAAGACGAAGGAGTTGACCGTCTCCGGCGCGGCAGCTGGGTCGAGGGCGAGGACGATGTCGCCACACGACGTCACAATGGTCGCGGTGACATCGTCGCCGGCGTTGATGCCCTGGTCCTCGGGTGCTTCGAACTGCATGGGCTCTACGGGGTCGGGAAGCGTTCCACCGCAGGCCACCGGGAGTTCCCGGTAGCCGTCGTAATCGGCCGGAATGGCGACCGGGTCGCTTGCAGCGGCCGTCGTCGACGTTGACGTCGGGATGGTCGTTGTGGTTGGAGTCGGGTCAGCGGCTGCGACG
>CBDTUP010000111.1:0-7934 GCA_965363685.1 uncultured bacterium
ACCCGGTTGGCAGAGCAATGGTCCCGCCTTGCAGCTGAGACGGAAGCAGAAGCAACGGCACTGATTGCAGTTGAGCAGGCCAGTGCCACCGTCGAAGAGGCGAGGCGACAGGCCGCCGACGCTGATGAGGTGGCGTCCCGTGCAATCGAATCCCTCGAAGCAGCACGCCGTGAGCACGCCGCCCACGCTCTGGCCGCTCACCTCGAACGAGGTGAACCCTGCCCGGTCTGTCGCCAGACCGTCGGCACGCTACCGGCCGACGACGACGTGCCGCCGGTGCTTTCCGAGTCGGAGAAGCAGGTCGAGCGGGCCCGTCGCACGGCCAAGGAGGCATCGTCGGCCCTGGTAGTCAGAAACGAGAACCTGGTGGCGACACGATCCCGTTACGACGAGCTGGTGAAGCGCGTGAGGGAACTCACCGAGGGACTAGCCGGCCAACCTGCAGCCGAAGAAGTCGCTCAGCTTCTCGATCAACGGCGCCGACTCGACCTCGATATCAATGCGGCACGAACTGCCATGGCTTCGACCCGTCGTGAGCTCGACGAGGCTGTGGAGTCCCTCAGTCGTGTGGAGCGCGACATCGACGAAGCGCGCAAGGAGTTCGATCGCGCCCGTGATCGCGTGGCTGCGTTGAACCCGCCGCCTGCCCTGCGGGACGATCTCGCAGCCGATTGGAACACACTCGAGGAGTGGGCGAGGACAACCGGAATGGAGCTCACGGAGTCGACGACGAACCTGGAAAAGGCGACAAAAGAGGCGAAGGAGCAACTCGCTGGAATCGAGCAAGCGATGATCGAGAAACTCCACGCGGCCGGAGTCGAGGCACAGGATGGAAGACGCCCGCGTGACCTGTGTGTCGACGCCCTAGCGGCTGCTCGGCAGGAAGTCACCCGACTGGAGGCGGCACGGACCAAGAGTGCCGAGCTTGCCGAGAAGCGGACGGTTCACCACGAAACCGGCCAGGTTGCGAAGACCCTCGCCCGTCATCTGGCAGCCAACGGATTCGAAGGGTGGCTCATGGCAGAAGCACTCGAAGCGCTCATCGACGGGGCCAACCAGCGGCTCGGCGACCTCTCCGACGGTGCCTTCTCACTCGAACTCGACAGGCGTGATTTCCGGGTCATCGACCACCGCAACGCCGACGAACGCCGCTCGGTGAAGACCTTGTCGGGTGGTGAGACGTTCCTGGTGTCTCTGGCACTTGCGCTGGCCCTGGCCGAACAGCTGGCTTCGATGTCGGTGCACGGGGTTGCCCGCCTCGAATCGATGTTCCTCGACGAAGGATTCGGCACCCTGGATTCCGAGACTCTCGACACAGTTGCCACCGTCATCCACGAACTCGGCTCCGACGGCCGCACGATTGGCCTGATCACCCACGTCAAAGACCTAGCCGAGCAGGTGCCCACCCGATTCGAGGTCAGCAAAGGTCCATCCGGTGCCACAGTCGAGAGGGTCGACGCATGAAGTTCTCAGTCGAACCGTGGGCGCCCGAATACGGCATTGCCGCTGGGACCGACATGGACGAGACCACCGCGCCTCCATCCCTAGACGTCGAAGCGCCGGCGGCCGACTGGGCTCCCATCACTCCGACGCAGTCACCGGCTGAAACCGTCTTGTTTGTCGACGGAGTGCGGCGGGTCGACGCCAACGTATGGATCGTTCAAGACGACGACACGGCAGTATTAGGCATCTGCGCCTCCTATGCGGCGGGAGCAGTACGGGCCGACGGTCGGGCTGAGGTGGTCGATGCCACCGTCGAACGAGGCTTGTTCACCTCGGCACCCCAGGCCCAATCCATCGCGACCAAGCGGGTTGAGTACCAAGTGCGAGCCGCAGCCGGAGAGTCTCCTGAAGACCTATGGCTGGCGATGCAACAACGGATGGGAGAACTAGAAGGCGTTCTGGCGGTCAGTCACGAAGGGGCGGATCTGGTGGTGGCCGATGGTCCACTGCGATCCGGTCAACACCACCCCTCCGCCGTTGGTTACATCAAGACGCACCACGTTCACTACCTGCCGCCCGAACTGCGGCCGATTCTTGGTGCGCTCGACGCCGGCCAGCGAACTCCCGTGTTTCTCTCCACAACCCACTGGTCGCGGTTCATGTGGTATCTACGTTTGCCGGGTCCGGTCGGGCATCCGCTGGCCGGAGTGGTTCGCCTCGAAGCGTCTGCGGACCAGGCCCCGACCGCCGTTATCAAGCTGGCCGACCAGGTCAGCGCCACCTTGCCCCGGTTTGCCTCACACGAGCACAAGGATCCGAGGGCGCCGCAGAACCTGTATCCGATCGGTGGGCTAGAGCGTGAACTGCGGAGGCGCCTCGGCGACCAGCGATTGTTGTACAGGGATCTGCGGGCAGCTCAGCCGATCGGCTAGGCCTCGCGCTTCGCCTCGCGTGTCATCAGGGCCAGCACCGCCTCACGTGGGTGGGCCGATTCATAGAGGACACTGCCGACCTGCTGGGCGATCGGAGTCTCGACCCCTGCACGCTCCGCCAGGTCGAGCACCGCGCGGGTCGTCTTCACCCCCTCGGCCACCATATTCATATCTTCGATGATCTGGTCGAGTTTGCGGCCCTTTGCCAGCTCAACACCAACCCGGTGATTGCGGCTCTGCGAACTCATGCAGGTGGCGATGAGGTCACCGACACCGGCCAGGCCGGCAAACGTCATCGGATCGCCCCCCATGGACACTCCCAATCTGGTGAGTTCGGCGATCGCCCTCGTGATCAAGGCTGCCAGCGTGTTGTCGCCCAAGCCCAGGCCGCGAGCCATGCCGGATGCGATCGCCATTACGTTCTTTAGAGCTCCGGCCGTCTCACATCCCACGAGATCCGTGTTCGTGTAGACGCGAAAAGTCGGGTCCATAAACGCTTCTTGCAGCCGGGCAGCCGTTGCCTCGTCCTTCATGGCGATGACGGTTGCCGCCGGCTGGCCCTGCATGATCTCCTTGGCGAGATTCGGTCCGGTCATCACTCCGACCCGGGTTGCATCGTGTGACGGCAACTCTTCGATCGTCACTTCGCTCATCCGCTTCAGAGAGCCCTGCTCGATCCCCTTGGTGAGGCTCAGGAGAGGTACCTCATCATCCAGGTGCTCGGCCAGCTGCCCGACCACGGCTCGGTACCCGTGTGATGGCACCGCCATGATGACGGCTCCGACATCCTCGACCGTCTGCCCGAGATCCGTCGAGGCGCGCAATCCATAGGGCAATCGGAAACCACCCAGATAGTCGGGATTCTCTCCGCCGTTGATCGCCTCTGCCAATTCCGGGCGCCGCGCCCATAACGTCACCGGCTGACGGCGGGCTGCCAGCGCCGCCACGGTCGTCCCCCAGGAGCCTGCTCCGATTACTGCCATCTTCATCGAACGTCCTTTCAACGGAACACACGATACGCCACGAGCTCGAGTCCTGCCCGTCCGGCTACACTCGCCCGGCGTGGCAAAGATCGGCATTCTCGGGTTTCCCAATGTGGGCAAGACCACTCTGTTCAATGCATTGACGGGGCTGGGCGCGCTCACCGCTGCCCATCCATTCTCGACGCTGGAACCCAATGTCGGCGTGGCCGCTGTTCCCGACGAGAAGCTGGATCGAGCAGCCGATGTCGAAGGCTCCGCCAAGACCGTTCATGCCCAACTCGAACTGTTGGACGTCCCTGCCATGGCGAAGCCCGGGCATGGAGGCGGACTGGCCGGGCAGTTCCTCGGACGCCTTCGTGATGTGGAGGCTTTCGCGGTCGTGTTGCGTGCTTTCGAGAGCGAGAGTGTGCCGGACGATGAATCGGGCATCGATCCAGTCGGTCAGGCACAGGAACTGCTGCTGGAGCTTGCTTTGGCCGACTACGAGGTGTTCGATCGACGCCGGGCGAAGATCCTCAAGGAAGCCACGGCCGATCAGTCCAAACGAGGGGCTGCCGAGGCCGTCGCCGCCGCTTCTGCCGTGCTCGAGGCCGGAGAACCGCTACGCCAACACAAGTGGGAACAGGATGCTCTGGTCGCCTTCAGGGATCTAGCACCGCTGACACTGAAACCCTCTGTTTGGGTCATCAACGCGGGAGAAGACGCCGACGCTGCCTACCTTGCCGAGGCCGTTGCAGAAGTGGTACCCGACGGAGACACAGTGGTGGCAATTTCGGCCCAGATCGAAGAGGAAGCAGCGCAGCTCGATCCGGACGACCGGCTTGAACTCTTCGAGGGACTCGGGCTCGGCGAAGGTGCTTTGAATCGTATGGTTCAAGCGTCCTATGCCGCACTGGGTTTGCAGTCCTTCTACACTCTCGGCCCCAAGGAAGCCCACGCTTGGACTGTGCGTCGAGGTGCTACGGCTCCAGAAGCTGCGGGAAAGATCCACTCGGATCTCGAGCGCGGGTTCATCCGTGCCGAGGTGGCAAATATCGACGATGTGATCGAAGCAGGCGGATGGGATGCATCCAAAGCCGGCGGCATTGTGCGAGTCGAGGGCAAGAGCTACACCGTGGTGGAGGGTGATGTCATTCTGGTCCGCTTCTCCGTTTGAGCGGGCAACGCCCGGCTAGGATCGCGCCCGATGGTCGATCAGCCAGATGGGCAGCCTGCACGTCTTGATCCGCTTGCTCCGCCGGAAGCCCGCGCCGCGTACGTGCGCGAACTGAAAGCCATGATCGAAGCCGGCGACTACTGCATCTCCGCTGATGACATCGCCCGGGCGATTCTGGCTGAACTGTCCACTAATTATCACTACGAGTGAGATTTTCCTTCAATACCGCCCATTCGCGTGCCGATGTCAACTATGTAATGACGGATCAAGCGCGCCATACATGGTGGCAGCGCCGACTTGACGATCTCGCTCGCGAGATCGAAGCCGGTGACTACTTCGTGCCTGCAGAAGAGATCGCGGCGGCGATTCTCTTCGGCCGTCCAAAATGGGGAGACAATCCAGATCTCGTGGCGGATACCTCCAGGTGGTCGATGGACGAGGCGTCTGCGGGCCTCGGCTGACAGTGGATCGCCGTCGGAGCCAACTGCTTAAAAGCGGAGGCTCCGGCAAGGGGGGTTGTCCGGAGCCTCCTGAAGGGGTCGTTTTGTTGAGCACGGCGCCAGGGTGAACCCGTCCTCACGACCCCAGCGTTGGGGGTTGTGGGGTGGAAACTAGCAAAAACTAGCTTCCGTCTTTGATCCTACGCAAGGGTAGGAATGGCGTCAAACAATCCTCGCGTCAACTAAAACATGTTGTCGACGTGCCATCCTCTCGCCCCGTGCGTGAATCAGTTCAGATGTGGGTAGAGAGCTTGCCGATTCCGGAGCCGCTGGCGGTTATGTTGCTCGCCGCCCTTCCGATCACCGAACTACGGCTGGCGTTGCCGTTTGCCCGGGGTGTCCTCGAGTGGAGCATCGGATCAGCTTTCCTGTGGTCTGTCCTCGGGAATCTCCTTCCGGTGCCCTTCATCCTGTGGCTGATGGGACCGGTGACGGCCTGGGCGGAGGATCACTGGTCGTGGTTGCATAGAGTTCTGGAGAGGCTCTTCAAGCACACTCGCAAACGTCACTCGACGAAGTTCGATCGCTTGCGCGATCTTGCTTTGATTGCTTTCGTTGCGATCCCACTCCCGATCACGGGGGCTTGGTCGGGCTCGCTGGCGGCTTTCGTGTTTGGTGTTGAAAGACGCAAAGCGCTGGCATTGATTGCCGTCGGCGTTTTGATAGCGGCCGTAATCGTGTCTCTGTTGGTTGAAGCAGGCGTACTGTTGGCAGAAGGTTGAGCAAATGAAGAAGATCCTTGCCACTCTCATGTTGATCCTGATCGGATCGGGTTGCTCGACGGACATCGCCGTCGATGCGGACGGTCAAGAGATCTACTCCGCTCTTTGTACGAGGTGTCATGCGAGTGATCTTTCCGGCGGAGTCGGACCGGCCCTCGGAGCCGGGAGCGATGTGGCCAACCAGCCCGATACCTATCTGACTCAGACGATTACGTCGGGTCTCGGCAGAATGCCTGCCTTCCGCAGCACTCTGACCTCCGAGCAGGTTCAGCGTGTTGTCGACTTCCTCAGAACCAACCAGGCAGGGACCTAGATCTCGATTCGCCCGGCGGTCACAACCTCGTTCAGCAGGGAGGTAGCCCTTTGCTGAAACTGGATTGGATCGCCCGTGGTGAGCAGTTCCGTCGAACCCGAGCCCTCCTTGGTGAGCCCGTTCCGCTCCGCTACCCGGGCAACCTGTCTGGCGACCGGTGGAGCGGGATCGACAACATCCACTCCCGACAAGTCGGCGATGAGTCCGCCGATGAATGAGTAATGGGTGCAGCCAAGGACGATCCTGTCTACGTTGCGGTCGCGAAACGGTCGCAGGTGCTCTATCAGCGCAGTCTCGACAATGGTTGGGTCGGCCCCAGTTTCCACCAGATCGGCCAGGCCGGGGCAGGGCCTGGCGATCACCCGAGCATGTCCGGCGAATCGCTCAACCACACTCGAGAACAGCTCCCCCTGGAAGGTGGCCGTGGTCGCCATCACCCCGATCGATCCCGTCTCGCTTCCTTCCACTGCCGGCTTGATGGCCGGTTCGATGCCTACGATCGGTATCAGGGGATGCCGAGCTCGCAAGTAGTGAAGTGCTGCCGCCGAGGCGGTATGACAGGCGACGACGATCATTTCGGCGCCGTGTTCGATCAGAGATCGGGCTATCAGGTCCGATCTCCGACGCACTTCGTTGAGGCTACGATCGCCGTAGGGGCCATACGCCTGGTCGGCGAGGTAGATGAACGTTGGGCCCGGCATGAGACGGCGCGACTCAGCCAGGACAGAGAGTCCGCCCACGCCAGAATCAAACATGCCAATAGTGCTCATCCGGCTCCATCTCAGCAGAGTTCCCGGTGTTAGCGTCGTATCCAAGCGAACTGGAGGCTCGGGTGAATATCGACGGATCTGTTGCCTTGATCACCGGAGGAGCGTCCGGCCTCGGGCGCGGGGCCGCCGAGGCTCTGTTGCACAAGGGAGGGCGTGTCGCCATTCTCGACTTGCCGACGTCGCCCGGCCGCGAGGTCGCGGATGCCCTGGGAGAAGCCGCAGACTTCGTGCCTGCTGATGTGCGAGACACCGATCAGGTGGCCGGTGCGATCCAAGCGACGATTGAATCTCATGGCCGCATCGATCTCGTTCTCAATGCGGCTGGTGTCGTGACCGCTCACAGGGTCGTCACCCGTGACGGCAAGTTGTTTCCGCTTGATCTGTTCAGGTTCTCCATCGATGTCAACCTGATCGGCTTGTTCGACGTCGTGCGTCGGGCTGCCGCCGAGATGGCGAAGAACGAACCCAATGACGACGGCGAGAGGGGAGCGATCGTGAATGTCGCCTCGATTGCCGCCTTTGAGGGGCAGGTCGGCCAGGCCGCCTACTCGGCGTCCAAGGGAGGCATTGTTGGGTTGACCTTGCCGCTGGCTCGAGATCTGGCCGGAGTCGGGATTCGAGTCAACACGATTGCCCCCGGGATCATGGATACGCCGATGCTGGCCGGTGCTCCCCAGGAGCTGAAGGACTCTCTGGCGCAGGTGCATGTCTTCCCGCGGCGTTTGGGGACACCGGATGACTTTGCGCACCTAGTCGTGGCGATGTTCGAGAATCCGATGCTCAACGGTGAGGTGATTCGCCTCGACGCCGGTGCCCGGATGGGTCCGCGCTGACAGATCCCTTCCGCCTGCTGCGGATCGAATGACGTCGAGTGATCCTGGGGCGGGCTCGTTCAAGAGCCCGCCCCAGAGTTGATCAGGTTTGTCTAGGGACAGGGAGTCCCCAGTAGGTGATCTCCGACGGTGTATGTGCACCCGAAGTTCGGGTCTGCCACGACCGCCGGATCGAGCCAATTGTCGCCGCCCGGTTTGATGCCCAGTTCAACCCAACCGACCAGGTCGAGAAAGGCGGTGCCGAGTTCCGCAGCGTTGAAATCGCAGTGATTGACTCCGCGG
>CBDTUP010000112.1:0-7889 GCA_965363685.1 uncultured bacterium
AAACTGGATGGCACGGCCAAGGGCGGCATAGCGGTGGCAATCGAGCAGGATTACGGTGTCCCTGTGAAGTTCATCGGCGTAGGAGAAGGTGTGGAGGATCTGATCCCGTTCGAACCGGCCGAGTTCATCGACGCACTGCTGGCCGACGTATGAGCACCGTGGATCTGGTCGAGAGTGCCAGGGAGGCGGCACTGAACGCCTACGCTCCATACAGCAACTTCCGAGTGGGTGCTGCTGTCGTGGCCGACGACGGCACCGTATACACCGGGGCCAACGTCGAGAACGCTGCCTACGGGTCCGCTATCTGCGCCGAGGGATCGGCGATCAGCCACGCGGCCTCTTCCGGCGTTCGGAAACTGACGACGGTGGCAGTCGCCTGCGTAGATGCGACGTCCGTGGATGATGCCTATCCGTGTGGCAACTGCCGCCAACTGATGAACGAGTTCGGTGTCGAGAAGGTGATCGTCACCGCCAGCGCAGGCGACGTACGTGAGCACAGTCTGGACGACCTTCTGCCGCACGGGTTCAGGCTCGACACGTAATCGACGCGAGGCATGCAGCGTTGCCGCATCGTTGATAGGGCTTCCATACCACGAAGGCTGGCGGTGGTCGGGTCTTGAGGTTGTGATCGAATCCAAGGCGGTCAGTGATCTGGTTGGGTTACGGCTATGACTGTGAGTCCATCAATGCCGGCGAAGTCCCGCGGGTTGCACGTGTGGATCGGTATGTCGGCAGACATGGCGATGGCGGCGATCATTGCGTCATAGGTCCGTGCGGCAGGCTTGCGTCCGGACTGATGCAGGGACGCGACGACCCGGCCGAAACTACGAGCAGCGGCCGTATCAAAGGGGAGAGGGTCGAAATCGGCTTCCGCTTGCTGGACGTACGCCTGGCGGGCAGTCCGTTCGTCGGCTGTTGACGCAACCAGCGGCCCAACCGAGAGTTCGGCAAGAGTCACCGTTGTGATGATTGGTTCATCCGGTAGGGCGTCGGTGTCCGTGAGACGCCCTAATAGGATCAGGGTGCTGGTGTCGAGTATGCCCTGGGTCATCAGGCTACAGCGACGAATCAAGGATCTGGTCGAGGTCCTCGCGGAGTCGCGCGGGGTCGATTTGCGGCAAATGGCGGCGGCGAGCGATGAGAACATCGAGTGGTACCGGCTCACGACCCAAAGGCCTCAATTCGGCGACCGGTCTGCCTGACCGGGTGATGGTCAGGTGCTCACCCTTGGCGGCGCGATCGACCACATCACCACCATGATTGCGAAGGTCACGGATAGATACCTCTTTCATGGGTTGAGCGTATCGCGTGTGATACACAGATGGAAGGGGTCTAGACAGACATGGGAAGGACCCCTCCCGAAGAAGGGGTCCTTCTTTGATTCGGGCTTGCCTAGCGGTTGCCGAGCGCTTCGATCAGTTTCGGCAGGACCTTGTGTAGGTCTCCGACGATTCCGAGGTCGGAAACCCCAAAGATCGGAGCCTCTTCGTCCTTGTTCACCGCGATGATCACCTTCGAGTCCTTCATGCCCACCAGGTGCTGCATTGCGCCCGAGACGCCGGCCGCGATATAAACGTCGGGCTTGACCGTCTTGCCCGTCTGGCCCACCTGCTTGGAGTAGGGGACCCAACCTGCATCGACGATTGCCCTCGTTGCACCTGTTGCCGCTCCCAGCTTCGAGGCGAGTTCCTCGATGACTCCGAAGCCCTCTTCGGTGCCGATGCCACGACCGGCAGCGACGACGATCGCAGCCTCTTCGAGCTTCGGTCCTTCGAGCTGTTCGGTGTGACTACCGGTCACGACCGCCGATCCGGCATGCCCCACATCAGGAAGCGCAACCGGTTCAACCGTTGGCGTGCCACCGCCGGAGGGTTCGGCCACGAAGGACTTGGCCCGGCCGATGACCAGATACGGTCCCTCGCCCTCGAACACGCTGTCGACCAGGGTGGTGCCGCCAAAGATTTCGTTGGTAACGGTGACCGTTTCACCTTCGACCTTGATATCTGTGGCGTTGGAGAGAATCGTCTTCCCCATCCTGGCACTCAGCCGTCCTACGACATCGCGATCGGTGTAGGTGAGTCCGAACAGAATGAGGTTCGGCGCATGCGTACCGATCAGGCTCTCCAGGGCTGCGGCAATGGCCGCAGCCGGCAACGTGTCGGTCGGAGTGACGTGGTACACCTTCGAGGCTCCGTGCGCGCCGAGTTCAGCGAAGTAGGCATCCGATCCGGTGCCGAAATACACGGCCTCGAGATCTCCTTCGAACTCGCGCGCCTTCGTCAGTAGCTCGAGACCGACTGTGGCCGGGCCCTCTTCAGTTTCCTCAACGAATACCCATGTAGTCGCCATTCAGATCACCTTGGCCTGTTCCAGCAGCTCAACGATCTTGAGATGTGCTTCGCCGTCGTCTTCTATCACTTCTCCGACCGCCCGCTCTGGAGCGGGTCGGATTCCCACGATCTTCTGCTGGCTGGCGGTGTCGACGTCGAGGTCGCCGGCCGAGACTGTGTCAACCGGTTTCGACTTCGCCTGCATGATCCCCTTGAACGTGGGGTAGCGGGGCTCCACGACGCCGGCAGTCACGCTAACGAGGGCGGGAGCAGGAGCTTCCACCTCGTCGTATCCGGACTGCGTCTGGCGTTCGATCTTCACAGTGTCGCCTTCGACGGTGACCTTCTTGGCGAAAGTGAGCGCCGGCACTTCCAGCAGTTCTGCGAGTTGCTGGGGCAGAATTCCGGCATAACCGTCCGTGGACTCGGTACCGGCTATCACCAGGTCAAATCCTTCACGCTTGATAGCCGCAGCCAGTACACGGGCGGTGGTAAGCGAATCCGAGCCTTGCAGGGCGACATCGTCGATAACGACGGCCTTGTCGGCTCCCATGGCGAGGGCCTGGCGAATGCCTTGCAGGTTTCCACTCGGGCCCATCGAAATCAGCGTGACCGATCCTTCGGTCTGCTCTGCGAGTTGCAGCCCCATCTCGACGCCGTAGCGGTCGGTGTCGTCCAGTACCTGGTCGGCGGGACGGACCACAAAATGCGTGTCCGGATCGAGATCATATGGGGCGGCAGGGTCTGGGATCTGCTTGACGCAGACGGCGACTCTCATGCGGCACTCCTAGCGTTCGTGACTGTGAACCGATGCTAACAATTGGTCGACCTAGATAGTGAATTAGTCGAGTCGCTTCAGTCAAGCCGGGGGAGAATCCCATCAACGAGCCTGGTGAATCGCTCACGGGCTTCGTCTGCGGTTTCCTGGACTTCCTCGTGTGACAGGGGCACCGGAGAGATACCCGCCGCCAGGTTGGTCACCAGCGAAATGGCGATAACCCGCGCTCCCATGTGGCGGGCGGCGATCGTTTCAGGAACGGTCGACATCCCGACCAGGTCGGCGCCGAGCCGCTTGGCCATCTGCACTTCGGCCGGAGTCTCGTAGGTCGGCCCGGTGAACCAGGCATATACCCCTTCTTTGAGTGCGACGTCGACTTCACCTGCCACTTCTTGGGCGACTCGGCGGAGTTCTGGATCGTAGGCGGCACTCAAATCTGGGAATCTGGTTCCCAACCGGTCGTCGTTCGGGCCGAAGAGGGGATTCTGCCCCGTGAGGTTGAGATGGTCGGTCAGCATCACCAGATCACCGGCTTCGAGGCCGTCGCCGCATCCGCCGCTGGCGTTGGTCAGCATGACGGTTCCTGCCCCGGCTGCGATTGATGCTCGAACCGCGAATACGACCTGGTCGAGGCTGTATCCCTCATAGAAATGGGCTCTCCCGGCCAGGACCAGTATCGGAATCCCGCTCAGCTCGACGGAGAAGGCGGTGCCTGCATGTCCGGCCACCTTTGGTACCGGGAAGCCGGGCAGTTCGGAGTAGGGAATCGCGACGGCGCCCGGAAGGTGCTCGGCGTAGCTACTCAATCCGGATCCCAGGACTGCCACAACTCTGTGCTCTTTGCGCCCACTCAGAGCTCTGATCTTGGCGGCCGTGGCCTGGAGGGCTTCGTAGATCACTTGCTAGCTCCCGATTCGTTCGATGATGAGAGTCGGTGCGTCAACTGGGGAGTCAGAGATTTCCCACGCCGACGTGATCAGAGGTGTCGCCACGCCGCGTGCATAGGCGTCATTCCAATGAATGTGGCCGAGGACATCCCCTTCTTTCACCGGATCTCCGACTTTGGCCTCGACCGTCACACCAACTGCCGGATCGATGGTGTCTTCTTTGCGTTCGCGTCCTGCACCCAGTCGCATTGCTCCGACCCCAATCGCCAGCGCGTCGCAGCGACTGATCCATCCGGATGTGGGGGCGGTAACGGTGTCGGTGTTGAACGCGACCGGTAGGCTCTCCGGTGCCTCGAGCACCGTTGCATCGCCGCCCTGTGCGGTAATGATCTCGGCGAACTTCGCCATCGCCGAGCCGGACGAAACGGCTTGCTCCATCTTTTCTCGGGCTTCCACAAGGCTCGCAGCCACTTCGGCCATGACCAGCATCTCGGCGCCTAGGGCGTAGGTGAGTTCGGTGATGTCATCCGGCCCTTCACCGCGCAGCGTGTCTATCGACTCACGTATCTCAGAGGCGTTCCCTACCTCCCTGCCCAGGGGCTGACTCATATCGGTGAGTAGTGCGACGACCCGTGTGCCCCGCAGATCGCCGATCTCAACCATCGTCTCAGCCAGGCGACGAGCATCATCGATGTCTTCCATGAATGCACCGCGGCCGAATTTCACATCGAGGACGAGGCCATCGAGGTCTTCCGCGAGCTTCTTTGACATGATCGACGAAGCGATGAGCGGAATGGCCGGGACCGTGCCGGTGGCGTCCCGGAGCGCATACAACTTGCGATCGGCCGGAACGAGGTGTTCGGATTGGCCGCCGAGCACAACTCCATGTTCGGCCAGGAGAATCGCGAATTGATCGGCTGTGAAACCCGTGCGAAACCCCGGGATCGTCTCGAGCTTGTCGAGCGTGCCACCGGTGTGACCGAGTCCGCGTCCGCTCATCATGGGAATCTTGACGCCGCAGGCGCCGACTATCGGGGCGAGTGGAATCGAGATCTTGTCGCCGACGCCGCCGGTGGAGTGTTTGTCCACCTTTCGTCCGGGTATTTCCGACAGTTCGAGGACCTCACCGGAGGTCAGCATGGACTCTGTCCACACCGTCAGCTCTTCACCGTTGAGACCGTTTATGAAAACGGCCATCAACATTGCCGACATCTGGTAGTCGGTGACCGTGCCGGCCGTGTACTCGGCGATCAACCATCGAATCTCGTTCCCGGTGAGGGTCCCGCCGTCCCGTTTGCGTTCGATCAGTTCGACGGCAGTCACGTGATGTCCTCGAGGAAAGAGGTTCCGGCCGGAGGGAGTGGGATATCGAAACCGTCGCAAACGGTGGCAGCCACATCCGCGTAGGTGGCGCGGATTCCGAGATCGACACCTGCCGCTCGCAGACCGGCAACCAGCAGAGGAACGTACTCCCGGGTGTGGTCGGTGCTTCCGTCGGTGGGATCGTTGCCGTGATCGGCAGCGAAGATCAGGACGTCCCGGGGTCCTAGTGCTGCGGTGAGGCGGGGGAGGAAGCTATCGATTGCTCCGAGACCGGTGGCGTAGCCTTCGGGGTTCTCGCGATGGCCGTAGACCATGTCGAGGTCGACGAGATTGACCATGATCAATCCTCGATCCATTTCCTCGAGCACTTGGAGCGTGTGTTCGAGACCGTCGGTGTCGCCTTCGGTATGGAAAGCACGATCGAGTCCACGTCCGGTGAACAGGTCCTCGATCTTCCCGATCCCGTAGGTCGGGACACCATTCTCCTGGGCAATGTCGAGCATCGTGGGGGAGTGCGGCGGTAGCGCGAAGTCCTGGCGCTCATAGGTCCGCTGGAAGGATCCGGGTTCGCCTTGGAACGGGCGGGCGATGATCCGCCCGATCCGGTAGTCGTTGCAGTGTTTTCTGGCGATGCGGCAGACCCGGTAGAGCTCCTCGAGCGGGACAATGTCCTTGTGAGCCGCGATCTGGAAAACCGAATCGGCAGAGGTGTAGAGGATCAGTTCACCGGTTTCAATGTGTCGTGGCCCGAGATCCTCGATGATGACGGTTCCTGAAGCGGCGTAGTTGCCGAAGAATCTGTGTCCGGATTCTTGCTCGACGGCTTTCACGAGCTCATCTGGGAACCCGGTATCGGTGAACGTGGCGTCCGCTCGCTCTGTGATGACGCCGGCTATCTCCCAGTGACCCGTGGTTGAGTCCTTGCCGGCGCTGGCCTCGGTCAAGCGACCGAAGGCCATAGAGGGCGATTCGGCCGGCGGTACCCCGAGGAGGTTGCCGTGCAGGTTTCCTAGGCCGGCCGCTTCGAAGTTCGGCAGGTCCAGGCCACCTACGACCTGTGCGGTGTGCCCGAGCGTGTCCGAGCCCTCGTCGCCGTACTCGGGGGCGTCGGGCGCCTCACCCGCTCCACAAGAATCCATCACGATGACGACTGCGCGATCGAGCACATTGCTCCTTTCGTTCCTCCCAGTATCGCCGAAGCTGTAACAACTCGCGAGCCGACGAATGGCCCGGTACAGCAGCCCTATTGCTCGAATCTATCTGGTCCGTGCGACTTTGCCGTTGCGGATGGCGACACCCTCAGAACGTAGACGTTGTGCGTGCTCTTCCTCCAGGCCCGGGCAAAGCCGACCCGATGATGCGACCACCCTCCACCACGGGAGTCCTGAACTCTTCCGCAAGTAGTTGCCAACGGCTCGAGCGGCACCCGGTTTGCCTGCCTGGGCGGCAACCTCGCCATAGGTCACGACCTCTCCCGGATCGAGGCCGAGGATGATATCGGCTATTGAATCCTCGAAGTTCATGGCTTTCAACCTAGCTCTCCAAAGCGACGCGATGAGTAGACGAGATGCGGCGTGAGTAGCTCTCATCGACACCGACATCGGCGGCTATCGCCGGCCATTGGCGGACGGCCTCGACCACCTCTTCGATGATCGCCCCATGGCGGCGGATGCCGAAGTGATCGGCGACCGAGCGTAGGTCCTCGTGCGTCAGATCTTCGGTCTTGCCGGCAATCGACATCTGATGCCTGCTCGTCCACAGGCCTTGCGGGTTGTTCGCACAGGTGAGGTCATATGCCGGTGCCAGTCGCCACAGGCCCGCCTTGTCCATGACGAATGAGATGTTCTTCGTGTGATCGTCTTGGTTCCGGGCCACGACGTTGAAGACCATTCGCCGAAACAAGTCGGCAACGTCGCCGGCGCCGCACAGACGTAGCGTCACCGAGAGTGCGTCTTCGTAGGAGTGCACCCCGGCCTGGTTGTAGTCGAGGTGCGAGATGGCTGAGAGTGTGAGGGTGTGGCGTTTGTCGCCGGCGTCTGCTCGGTCAAACCGTTTTGTCATGAAGTGGGCCCGGCCGCGGGCGTCGGTCTGGAGGCGTGCATCGGTCATCTCGATACCGGCGCGACGTGCCATCAAGTGGTAGGCGTACTCGACTCTCCCGTAGCCTTCAGGGTCTCCCAACTCTCGATCGGAGCTGCCGACCCCATCGAACTTCAGGATCCAGTACTGGAAACCGGCGGGAGCCTCGACCTGACCCGAGCGAACCTCACCGGTGTGAGGGTTCCATGCGACGATCGCTTTGGCCCTCGCTCCACCGGCGGACGTACCAACCAGGAGGAGATCGGCGAGGCCATCCTCAATATCCACCTGAAGATGATCTCGCCGTTCCAGAACACGGGCGGCCAGGTCGGCCAGGCGCTCGACTTGGATTTGCGCGAACCGATCGCGCCCCCGGTCGGCCGGGCGATACTCGAGAGCTCCCATCCCACGGGTACCTACGTAACAGAGCTGCTCGACGGGCGAGAAGCTCGATCGATCGCGGCCCTCACTCGCCAACCAGGTATCGATGAG
>CBDTUP010000113.1:0-7858 GCA_965363685.1 uncultured bacterium
GCGCTCCATGCCCGAGTTCAGGACAGGTGTGTCGATGATCACGAAGTGGGAGTCGTCGACATCAAACGACTTGAACGGGGCGCCCCACTGTCGCTCGAAGACCCCGTAGTACTCGTCGGCAACAGGTGGAACGGCCACGTGCGCGTTGGGCTTGTCGCCGACATCGTGGTTCCCGGGGACGAAGTGAATCGGATGAGTGAGCTGTTCGTAGACCTGACCGGCCAGTTCGACTGCCGGTTCGTGCCCGCTCTCTACCGGCAATGGATGAACAACGTCGCCGAGATGGACGACGAAGGATGCTTCGATCTGGTTACAGAGCTCGACCACGTATTTGTTGCGAGCGACCATGTGGGCGTTGGATGGGTAGGTCTCGACGTCATCGTCTGGGAATCGGATGTGAGAGTCGGCGACAACGATGAACCGGGTCATTGGGAATCGCCGATGGCGGTCGAATTATTCGCCTTCCATTGCTGGATCAGCGTGAGAAAGGCCTCCCCGTATGAGTCGTGCTTCTTCTGTCCGACGCCGTTGATGGCCAGGAACTCGTACGACGTGGCTGGGAGAGCCGTGGCCATTTCTCTCAGGGTGGCATCGTTGAACACTATGTAGGCGGGGAATCCTCGCTCGTCGGCGATTTCCTTGCGAAGCTGGCGCAGTGCTTCAAAGAGGTCTGTCTCATCTCGGGAGAGGGAGTCGGCGTCTACCGCGACTCTCG
The DNA here is from genome assembly GCA_965363685.1 of uncultured bacterium. Lineage (GTDB taxonomy): Bacteria > Actinomycetota > Acidimicrobiia > Spongiisociales > JAHEDJ01 > JAHEDJ01. Next base: position 716 of record CBDTUP010000113.1, read on the forward strand.
AGGTAGCCGGCGTTACAGACTGATCAGGCAAGTCGGCGGGTGTGATGTCGAGATCTGTGCAGTAGTCACATGATTGCTCACAAGCTCCGATCCTTTCGCCGAAGTACCCGGCGATCGCCTGGTGCCGGCACATGGCCGCCTCGGCGAAGTCGTACATGCGTCGAATCTGTCTCTGTTGGGCGGGGGCGCTCTCGTCCCCGGCGACCATTCGCTCGAGTTGGATCACATCTGCCCACGAGTAGAAGAGGACGCAGTCGCTATCGAGTCCGTCGCGGCCCGCCCGTCCGATCTCCTGGTAGTAGGACTCGATCGACTTGGGCATGTCGCGGTGAATCACGAAGCGGACGTTGCTCTTGTCGATACCCATACCGAACGCGATCGTGGCACAGACAACGTGAATGTCGTCTCGTACGAATCCGTCCTGTACGTTGGTGCGGGTGTCGGTATCGAGTCCGGCGTGGTAGGCCGCCGACTTGAGACCGAGGCTGCGGAGATAGGCGGCGGTGGATTCGGCCGACTTGCGCGAGAGTGTGTAGACGATTCCACTCTCTCCCATCCTGTCGTGGCAGAGCTTGCCGATCTGTTCCTTGGCCTTGATTTGCCTCCCGTCGTGGGTTCCTTTCTTCATGATCTGCAACCGCAGGTTGGGACGGTAGAAGGAGGACTGCACCTCGACAGGGTCGATCAATCCGAGTTGGAGCGAGATGTCCTCGCGTACTCTCGGGGTGGCGGTGGCAGTCAGCGCCAACACCGGAACTTGGTAGCGGGTCTTCAGATTCTGCAGCCGGCGGTAGTCGGGCCGGAAGTCGTGACCCCATTGGCTGATGCAGTGGGCTTCATCGACGGCGATCAGCCTGATGTCGACTCCGTTCAGGGCAGAACCCAAAGAGGCGGCGAGACCCTCCGGAGATACGTAGACGAGTTCATATCGACCCTGCCGCACGTCCGCGATTCGAGCTGCTCTCTCCTCGGGCTCGAGACTCGAGTTGATGAAGGTTGCTTCCAGACCTGTGTCCCTGGCTGAGTCCACCTGGTCTTTCATCAGTGCGATCAGAGGAGAGATCACGAGCGTCGTGCCACCCAGCAGACGCGCCGCCAGTTGATATGTCAGTGACTTGCCCGACCCGGTGGGCATGACGGCCAGACAGTCACGGTCGGAGAGGATGGCTTCAATTACTTCCTGCTGACCGAGCCGAAAGGACCCGAAACCGAAAGTTGTCCGGAGGGAATCGTGTAGTTCTCCGTCGGAGATCTCAGCCGGTTCCCGGGTACGTTGCGGCGGATCAGAGGGCAGTGGCAGCGTAGTCGGATTCGCGACGGGCGAATCCTCTCCGCCGGGAACCATGCCCGCCAGCATTTCCCAGTAGCCATCTTCGGTTCCCGCATCACCATCTCGCACGCCCGCATCATACGAACTGCCGGTGACAGAGCGCATCGGGGTAGCGAATTGGGCGTTACGCCCGTGAGATTGCTCTGATCAGCTTTGCCGCCTCGACCAGCACGCTGATCGCTATCCCAACCATGGCGACTATCAGGATTGCCTTCGTCAGCGTCTCCCATCCGAATTCGTATTCGGCAAAATCGAACGGGAACACCTGGTAGATCCGCACGGTGGCCGCCATGCTGATACCGGCCAGACCGATCTGGGTGAGAGATTTGAACCACTTGTGATCGAAGAAGATGTAGCCGGCGTTGACGATCATCGCCGCTACCAGCGATACCCGGATGATGGGAAGAACCTCGTCCCACCCGTCGGTGAGGAAAGGGAGCCAGTCCCATTCGAGCAGGTTGTTGACCACATACAGCAGTCCGGCATTGATGGCGATGGCCACTGTGTAACCGAATCTGCGCCCGGCGGCCGAAGGTTCATTTCTGCGCCGACTCGCTTCCGGTAGAGCCATATGATCTGTATTCATCTCTTCACTATGCGGGAGGATGGGTGCTGAGGCCAGTGCCAAGAGTCCCAATCCAGCGCCGAGGAGAAACAATCATCCAGTCGCCGGTTGGCTTCGTAGACTCTGGGAAACCAGGAGGGTTACTCATAATGGCATCGACGGTAGAAGTCACCGACGCAGCTTTCGGGAAGCTGCGTCGATACAACTGGATAATGGGTGCTCTGCATGCCGTGCAGGGTTTGGCCGTTGTGGCATTGGCCACCGACTTCACGCTGCCGGTGACGGCAGCTTTCCCGGAGGGTCCTCCGGGGACCCCCGCAGAAACCGAGACTCTGTTCGAGCTGTCGGTTGCTTGGGGAGTGGCGGCATTTCTCTTCCTGTCAGCCTTTTTCCACTTCTTGATCGCCGGCGTTGGTGCAGGTCGATATCGAGATCAGTTGTCGAGGGGCCAGAACCAGTTCCGTTGGATCGAGTATTCGCTCTCGTCGTCGATCATGATCATTCTCATCGCGATGCTCACCGGAGTCAGCAGCATCGCCGCATTGCTCGCCATATTCGGTGTCAACGCCGGCATGATCCTGTTCGGCTCGGCTCAGGAACGCTATGAGGCACCGGGTGGGTCCCTGTGGCCATTCTGGATGGGTTCGATTCTCGGGATCGTCCCCTGGATCGCTATAGGAGTCTTCCTGGTTTCTCCGGGCAGCGAGGCGCAGCCGCCGGGATTCGTCTACGGGATCTTCATCTCACTGTTTGTCTTCTTCAACAGTTTCGCCTTCACCCAATGGGCCCAGTACAAGCAGATCGGCCGTTGGAAGAACTACCTCTCGGGAGAGCGGACATACATCTTGCTGAGCCTCCTAGCCAAGTCGGCCCTCGCCTGGCAGGTCTTCGGCGGTACTCTGGTTCCGCCCGCCTGATATCCAGGTGGACGGTTCGATCGGGTGCTTACGGAATCGCTCCGTTCGGGTCTTCCAGGCGTAGCCATCGATCGAAGGCGAAGAACCAGATGACTGAATGGATGGCGGCGAGGGTGAGCACCAGCAGCCACGGGCTCGGCCTCCACAAGCCGACTAGGAGCGCGATGCCGGCTCCGATCGCCAGCGCTCTGAAGACCGGCTGGTAGAGGCTTGGCATTCGATCGAAATCGCTGAGAGACCTCATCAGTGAAATGAGGGCGATAAGAAGGACCGCAACGGATCCACTGAGTAGGCGAATGGAGGAATCGCTCCCGAGATCGCGGCGTTGGAAGTTCGGTAGGCGTGCGCGAACCGACAAGTACGGACTGAACTGGCTCGTGTTGTGCAATCCCACCAGATCCGCGCTCACCTGAGTGACCGATGAAGCCGAGCGGTCGAGTGCGTGGCGCCGAATGGAGTTGGCGATCGCTTGGTCGGGAGTCAGGTGCGTGGCAATCCCAGGACTCCTTGCTCGAGCTGCTTTCGAGAGGTGCCTACGGCCTCAAGCTACTCCGTGTGCGCTGAGTGAACAGGTCTGGACACTGATGTAGATCGGGCGTCTAATGGAGGTAGCGGTCTGAAGAGAGGCGCGATATGGCCGCAAGGCAAGACTTCCCTACTAGCCACTACAGCGAGTCCACCCCCGGCCACGGAGGATGGCAGCGCGCTGTCAAGCAACTCCTCGGGGTTTTCGGAGCGATAGCGCTCTTTCTCGGGTTCTTCATCCTCTTCGCCGGCGACAACCAATCCCTCGGGTTTTGGGACTCGACCTGGCAGGTCGGTGAGATATCGGAGTGGTGGGGCTACGGGTTCATAATCGGTGGAGGCGTGCTCTGGGTCGGGCTGATCGCTTGGCTCGTCCAGGGTCGAAGCGACCGCAGACTCTGAGATTGGACGAGGGCAGAATCAAGCAGATTGCTCGATGATCTGCTTCAAGTTTTCGCCCTCTCCCCGCATGTGAGCGCGGAGGGATCCTATGCGTCGCCGGAGTATCCATTCGATCAATCCTCCGAAACGATAGGAGATCGTGGCCGTGAAGCTCGACCCTCCCGCATCAGGGCGAATCTCGAATCCTCCGCCCGGCAGCACTATCGAGTGTGGGCCCTTGATCCGATACTCGTACTTGGCCGGGGGTTCGAGGCAGGTCATCTCGAAGCGAAGTGTCTCTCTCTTCCCGCCGATCTCTTCGACGGCGCACATCACGGAACCGACCTGGTTTGGTTCGCCATGCTCCCACACTGCGGAAACGTGAGCGGGGTGCCATTCGGTGTAGTGATCGGTCAGAGATGACAGCCAGTCCCAGATCGCCTCCGGCGGCGCCTCGATGTGGATCGAATCTCGCAGTTGTCGCACCGCCGTCATCTCCTCGTGTTGCTCTCTTCATTGTCGCCCTCGAGCCGAGCCTTGAGAAGGTGTAGCCGTCTTCCGCTACCAGGCGAGACTGATCAGGTAGTTCTCCAATCCGAAGGTGGATGAGCAGGCAGTGACCTGGGTGTCGTGTCCCCAGATCAGCCTCGTCCGAGTGGTGTCGGCGGTCGCCGTGATCCATCCCACCGATTGGGCGATGGACTCGCCGGGACCGCGCGAATCTGTTCAGCCGGATCCACTTCCTCCGTCGCCGGAGGCCGGGCTAGGGCATTCTTCCTCTGTCGCCGCAAGTGACCCATCGATACCCTGAGAAAATCCTTTGGAGGGGAACTCTTGTGGAGAAGCTCGACTCTTTCAATCCCCGAACCGGCGGACTCATAGGATCCGTGGTCGTGACCCAACCTGAGGAGGTCGTCGACGTCGTCCAACGGTCCAGGACGGCGTTTGATCAATGGTCCTTGGTCGGCCACGATGAACGGCGCCGCTACCTCAAGGCATTCAAGAAGACGCTGCTTGGCAACATGGATCGCCTGGCGGAGATGCTGCACGAGGAGGCCGGCAAGGACAGAGCGGATGCCTACGTAGGCGACGTTGCTCCGGCTATCGGTTTGGTCGACTATTACGTACGCAACGCCGAGAAACTCCTGCGGCCGCGTCGGGCGTCAACCCGACCGATGGTCATGACGCGGGGATGGACCGAGTACCACCCGCGCGGCGTTGTGGCAGTGATTCCGTCCTACAATTTTCCCCTCATCCTGACCATGGTCTCGGTTGTACCTGCCCTGGCATCCGGGTGCTCGGTCATCCTCAAGCCGTCCGAACTGGTACCCCTCACGGGTCAACTGATCGCCGACCTCTTTGAGGAAGCCGGTTTCCCACCCGATCTGGTCCAGGTCATACAGGGCGGAGCGGAGACGGGGGCGTCCCTCGTCGGCTCAGATGTTGACCTGATCGTGTTCACAGGATCACCGGAAACTGGCCGGAAGATAGCTGCAGCAGCAGCGGACAAGTTAACTCCCACCATCCTCGAGTTGGGGGGCAAAGACGCCATGATCGTGTTGGAAGACGCCGACATAGTCCAAGCAGCCCGGGGAGCAGTGTGGGGCAGCACCTTGAACGCCGGGCAGGTGTGTATCAGCGTCGAACGTGTCTACGTCGTCGAGGCGGTCGCTCAGCCATTCCTCGAAGAGTTGGAGCGGGCAATGGACGAGGTCACTGCCGGTACCGGTGACCGACGAGACGTTGGGGCCATTATCGATCCGAAACAGACTGCAATCATCGCGTCTCACGTGACGGATGCTTTGTCCAAGGGAGCGACGCTCCGGCGCGGAGGAAACGAGGTCGCGTCTACCTCGGGTTCCTTCTTCGAACCGACGTTGCTCACCGGTGTGGACCACTCCATGAAGGTGATGACGGAGGAGACATTTGGTCCGGTGGTCGCCGTCATGCAGGTACCAGATGAGGAAACTGCTTTGCGTTTCGCCAACGATTCGCGCTACGGGTTGCACGGTTCTGTTTGGTCGAAGGACAAGCGTCGAGCGGCGACCTTCGCCTCTCGCCTCCACACCGGGACCGTGGCGATAAACGACCACATGATCAATCTCTACATCCCGGATCTCGCCTTCGGTGGGGTGAAGGACTCCGGGTTCGGCGTGGAGTGCGGTCCCGAGGGGATCCGATCGTTCTGCTACCTACAGAGCTTCACTTCCCCCCGATGGATATCGACATCCCGGCTGCTACTAGGCGGTAGGTGGAATCCCCGCCGGTTTGGGCCACGCTACTGGCGGAGGTTCGCCCACCTGCTCTACCGGTGGTAGGGGTGGCGCCCTTGGACTGCTTGTCGATCAGTTCGAACTGGGCCGATCCGACCTCATCGTCCGATATCTGTCCACAACCAGAGGTGCGGCTCCTCATCATCTCGAAGTCCATCCTTGACGAGCAGCTTGTTACCTGAAGCGGTCAAGTGGGTTACCCCGCCGAGCGGCGGATCGGCATAGAGGGTTCGCCACTCCAATCCATCATCGGACGAGAGCAAGTCTCCGTAGGCGATGATGAAGCCGAGTTCGGTGGAGAACGTTGAATGGTGTCCCGTATAGGCCGTCGTGGACTTCGACCATTCGAGACCGTCCTGTGAGTACCAGAACGTGTCCCCTCCGAAGTTGCACTCGGTGGCGATGACGCTCTCGAGGCCGGCAGTCAACGAAGTAACAGCGAAGCCGGCATCCTCCGCCGAGGTCGTCTCCTCCCATGAGGCCCCGTCGGATGTGGCCAGCATCAAGTTCAGAGCTGCCGAATCGTCGTCGGTCACGATCCACCCTGAGAGCGAAACTATCCACTGGTCGTGAAATGAGGCGGCCGCAGCGTTGGTGACACCCTGCCCCTGGGTCGGTGAAACCGGAAGGGGATGCCTTGTCGCGGTGCCGGCAGCGGGGTCTAGGACCCACATCAGGTACTGGTCAATCACGGGCATTGACACCTGCTCGTCTCCCGGATCCGGCTCCGGCTCGTACCGAGCCGATCCGTATGTTTGGGCAATGATGATGGCTTCGGAGTCACTCGAAGCTACTGAGAGAAGGTCAACGTTTTCGAGAAGATCCGATGTGTCGAGCGGCAGCAATGTCCAGGTGCCTGACACGGGTCGTCCTATCCACACGCCCACTGCGTCCCGGTCGAGGACGACGACCTGGTCGCCTACGACTGCCAGCAGATTTGGTCCGGCCCGCCCGCCGTCTTCGGGACCCGGTCGGTACTCAGATACCGCTCGTTCAGGATCGGCGTTGAACCATTCGAGTCCATTTGGAGACCATTGAAGCTGCCATGGTTCGGTCGAGGCCGCAATGAAGCCGCCGTCTGGTAGAGCCGCCAAATCCACGATGGACTCGATCCAGGGTGCGCCCACAGCCACCTCCATCCAGGTTCCGGTA
>CBDTUP010000114.1:0-7734 GCA_965363685.1 uncultured bacterium
TAGAAGGCCAGCACGGCGAGAGTCAGCGCGCCAAGAACGCCCACTGCGCCGGATTCCGAGGGCGTCGCGATACCCTGGAATATCGAGAACAGGACTCCGATGATCAACAGGATGATGGGCACCACGGAGAAGAGAACTTCGAGTGCCAATACCTTTCCGGTGAGCGCCCTTTCCTCCGGGGGCATCGCCGGACCGTACCCGGGGCGCAGGTAGGAGATGCCCAGGGCATATAGGGCGTAGAAACCGCTGAGCAACAACCCCGGGATCAATGCACCGGCGAACAGCCCGAGAATGCCGACACCCATCTGCTGGGCGAGAAGTATCAGCACCAGGCTCGGAGGCACCAACTGCGCCAGGGTTCCCGAGGCCACGATGACTCCGGTAGCCAGCTTGTGGTCGTAGCCGAGACGGATCATGGTGGGAAGTGAGAGCAGACCCATCACGATCACCGTGGCGGCGACGACACCCGTGGCGGCCGCCAGCAGGGTACCGACCAGCACAACCGCTGCGGCCACCCCGCCCTTGAGCGGACCGAGCAGCATCCCGATCGCATCGAGTAGCCGCTCGGCCAGGCCCGATCGCTCGAGGATCGCTCCCATCAGGACAAAAAAGGGCACTGCCAGCAGAGTGGAATCCGATACCGCTCCAAACCACCTACCCGGCAGCACGTTCAGAGTGTTTGGATCGAACACTCCCAGAAGGTTGCCGATGAATGAGAAGAAGAGCGCCGTAGAGGCGAACGAGAATGCGACGTTGTATCCAATGAGGATCAACGCCAGGAACACGACGAACATGATGAGCGAGAGGGCGACGCCGAGATCCATCATTCCACCCGCAGCGGAGCTTCGTAGACGGCCACGCCGGCAAGGTCTTCGCGATCCAGCAAGACGAGTATCTGCTTGATGATTTCGGCGACAACCTGGGTTGCCATCAGGATGAACCCGATGAGCATCAACAGCTTGATCGGACCCCGGGGAAGCCCGCCGGCATCCGTCGACTGCTCCCAGATCTCCCACACCTTCCAGGTGGACCACGACCCATCGAACGACCTGCCCATGCCAGACAGGGAATAGCTCCAGAGGATCCTTATGGCCATGACCAGGAACGGCAGGAAAAGAAAGACGTGGATAACGAGATCGATAACTGCTTTGCGCTTGTTTGAGAAAGCAGCCCACCAGAAATCGATCCGAGGATTGACTCCTTCACGGACCCCGTAATTGAGACCAAGCAAAAACAGGGCACCGAAGAGCATCCACTGCAAGTCGAAGATCTCTCCGACGATGATGTCCTGCTGGATGAATCTGGCTATGTAGCGCGTAACCACGTTGAAAAGCCCGAGCAGGAACACCACCCAGACCAGAATCAGCGAAACGCGCCCGGTGGCTGACGTCACAGCCTCAATGCCAATTCGCAGTCGATACAAGAAGCCCTTGGCACCGCCGGGAACATCGATGGGCTCCGCTTCGCGATGCCGCGTGAACTCTTCAAGCAGCTCCTCTGCTACCGCAGTGACGTCGGGATCCGAGCCTTTCTCGCTCAATCGACAACTCCCCGGTTGATATACGCGACCCCGGTCACGATACAGCAATCTGTTCCCTGAGGCACTGCAGAAGTCGTACTATGCGCACCGTGAGCCCATCCCGGCCGGTCGCAACGATGATTCTGATCATTCTTGGGGCTGGTTGTGGACCCATCCAACTTGCCAGCACCAGTGACTCTCTGGCCGCGCCTCTCGATCCGGTAATTCGAACCGCGCGTATCGAGACCACCGGCTGCGGTCTGGCTCCAGATCGCACTGGGTCGGGAGTCGCGATCGGAGATGGTCTCGTCCTCACGGTTGCGCACCTCGTCGCCAGAGCCGACAATCTGGCGGCAGCGGTTGGTAAGCGCGAAAGCGCGGACGCCGTCGTGATAGCCGTCGACCTGAACCTGGACCTTGCCCTCCTTCGAATACCATTGAACGAGATACCAGACGTCCAGATGTCCCCGGCAAAGGAAGGCACCCGAGGGCTCATTGTGGGCGGCGCAGCCTCCGGAACCGTTCCGTTTGTGGTTGAGGATGTGGTCAGTCTGTCAATCGAAGAGATCCTTGGGACCGAGAGACACAGCCGGCTGGGCTACGAACTCGAGGCGGCAACCGCGACCGGAGACTCAGGCGCCGGAGCCTACGACGGCGAGAACCGACTGATCGGCATCGTGTTCGCCACGGACCGGGAGGGAGGATCGACCTGGATCACGGCAAGCGCCGAGATTGAGCGTTTTCTCGCTGCCCACGAGTCCGACGACTCTTTGCTTGTGTGCGACCCAGAGACCTCCCGGATCGTTGCTCCGTAGCGTCAGACTCGACCGGCGATACGGCTGATCGCCTGTTCGGACGACCTTGGCACCGTATAGACCGATCCTGCAACCGCCCAATCGGCCGCCAGGATGGTGCCCCCGACCGGCTCGACCGGCACGTCCGGGGGGAGCTTCTCGAGCATCCGAGTCGCTACTTGTCGAATCCGGCTCGCCTGGAACAAGAACAATCCGCCGGTGGTATGGGCCAATACTCGGTAGTCGGTCGATGCGGCGACGGCGACCGCGACCGCAGCCAAGCCGATGACGACACGAGTTGCCCACTCATCCCAGCCGGCCCATTCGGCAACGACCAGCATGCCCAGAAACGAGACAATTCCGAATGGAAACATCAGCCGGTGACGTCTCCACATATAGACCGCTTCGACCACCTGGGTCCCATCGTCGAGCAGCCGCGCGATTGATCGAAAGAGATTGGCTTTGCGCACCGTGGACCCAGGTTACCGCCGACGGCAGCCGTCGGACTCAGGCGACCGAACCGGTGCCGACCCTGTCAACCAGCGATCTGCCTGGTTCCGGCGGCCGTTACTGGAGACGTCGTGCTCCCGGTGTCCGACTGACCTAGACGATCAGCAGCACTGCCGTGAGCGTCAGTGCGCTCGCTGCAGTCGTGAAGAGCACCGTGGTGGTGACGAGGTCAGGCATGAGATCGTGTTCGATCGCAATGATGGATGTAAACACAGCGGCCGGCATCGCCGATTGGACAATCGTGATCCCGGCGGCCGTCCCGTCTAGTCCGAAGAGAAGCACGAGGATCGCGGTCAACGCCGGAGCCAATAACAACCGCAGGGTGGAACCGAGTGCCACATCGAGTCCGATCGTCGGCCGCCCCATCGCCGCCAGTTGGATGCCCAGCGTCATGAGCATGATCGGAATCATGGCGTCCGCGAGAAGTCCAACCGATCGCTCGGCAAACAGCGGCAAAGCAACATCCCCGACATTGACCAGAATTGCAGGCAACACAACCAGAAGGGCGGGAGTGCGAAGCGCTATGCCGACAGCCTGAAGCGGGCTCGACCGGTGCCAGGTAGCCGCCGTCACGCCGATGAGAAAAGCAAGAGCGTTGACCGTCAGGAATGCAACGCCGGCCAGCGGCAAAGCCTCGTCTCCAAAGGCAAAGGCGACCACCGGCAACCCGAAGTTCCCCACGTTGCCGTATACCGCAACCAGGATCAGGGCTGCGGTGACCTTCGCCGGCCTGCGGAGAATACGACCCAGCATCAAGGCAGCAAGCCCGACGGCGATGGTCGTCAGTGCGAGCGACCCGACGACTCTGAACACGATGTCGGCCTCGAGATCCGCCTTCGACAGCAATCGAAAGATGAAGGCAGGCGCCAAAACGTAGTAGGCGGACCGAGCGAGAGACCGCGCATCGATCTCGAGACGCGGACCGAGGATGTACCCAACGCCAACCAACAAGAACACCGGTGTGAGTACGTCGATGAAGACCGGAACGAGATCGTGCACGGAAAGGAGAGTACTGGGGACCTGGTGCCCGGCATCGGCACCACACCCGATTGCTTTCCGCTGCTCCGCGTGGGAGATCGGATGAGCGCAGCGATCCTGGGGAGGGTCAAGAAACCGACCCTCCGATCCTGCTCTCAGTGGGAACCAGGCACCCTACGAAGCTCGCCTAGCTCTTGCCTCTCAGGTGCCTTACCAACTCGATATACCTGTCCATCTGGGCAATGAACGCCTCCGCGTCTTCGGCAATGTCGGCATGACGCTTCTTCATGGCCCCGGGGCCCGGTTCAATTGATCCCAGCTCAACTTCCTCTGGCGAAGTCGGCGCTAGACCGAGATCGACGAGCGCGGCGATAGCCGCGTCTTCAGAGTCACGATCCGCGTAGTCTCGGCTGGTCTCGGCGAACGCAACTTCGCCGTCGGGTGCGACGACGACTATCGATGGTTTGGCGATATTCCTGCGATCTTCGGGATCTGATACACCCATCGGCTCGATAGCCTTGCTGCGATCGGGGTCACTCAAGAGTGGAAACGGGAGTTCCAGCTTGTCCACCATCGCCGCGTTCTGCCCGGGCGAGTCGACCGATATCGCCGCGACGCGCCCGCCCGCCTCGGTGATCTCTTCGTATTTGTCCGACAGACTGACCAGCTGTCCATTGCAGTACGGTCACCAATCGCCCCGGAGGAATACGAGCATCTGCGCCGTGTCTAGGTGGGCCGAAAGCGTCCAATCTCGCCCGGCCTGGTCGAGAAGCGTGAAATCTGCCGCCTGCATGGGTCTCCTCCCTTTGGCCCGCACGTTAGCGCCGGGGGCGTCCTGCTGCCTGTAAGGTCGCTTAATGCCCGACCGCCCTACGCCCACCGTCAACCGGGTTGCCTTCACGAGTCTTCTTGCTGCCGCGATGGCTGTGGCGACGTTTGCCGGGCCGGCGTTCGCAGTGCTGGCCAGATTCATAATCGATGATCTCGGGCTCACCCGGGCGGAGCTCGGATGGATCGTGGCCGCCTTCTCGGCTGTCGGCGCCCTGGCGTCCCCTTCGATAGGACGAGTCACGGACATCATCGGAGGGCGAAGAACGCTGGCGGCGATCTTCATTCTCAGCGGTCTGGGCATGTTGGCCATCTCCGTCGCGCCGGGCTACTCGTGGCTGCTGGCGGCCGCAGTTCTCACCGGCCTTGGTCAAGCTTCTGCCAACCCGGGCACCAACAAGCTGATCTCGGTTCATATCCCCCTTGGTGCACGAGGGGCGGTGACGGGACTGAAGCAATCCGGCGTGCAGATCGGAGTGTTCCTTGGCGGGCTACTGCTTCCGGCCGGTGCCCTCGCCTGGGGGTGGCGGACAACGCTCGCGATCGCCGGAGCGCTCTCGATCCTCACGCTCGGCGCGGTCCGGTTGGTTGTTCCACCCGACGTTCAACACCCGGGACTACCGGGGCCGACGGCCAAGACCGTCTGGACACCACCGATCATCTGGCTGACCCTTTATGGATTCCTCATGGGGGCGGCCGGAGGAGCCGTCAACACATATATACCCCTGTACGGGGAGGAAGCGATCGGACTGACCGTTACGACTGCAGGGCTCGTTGCCGGTATTGCCGGGTTGACTGCCTTTTTCTCGCGGATCTGGTGGGCTCGCCACAGTGAGCGATCGGGCGACTACGTGCGAGCGCTGACCTGGATCGCCGGATTGTCGGTGCTATTCGTCGGCGCACTGATCGCCGCCGAAACGGGAGGAGCGTGGCTGCTCTGGGTTGGTGCTCTTGGGGTCGGGGCCTCGGCCACTGCCTGGAATGCGGTGGGAATGCTGGCGGTCATGGTCTTCGCAGGCCGGGAGCGCTCCGGCGGAGCGTCCGGTGTGGTCTTGCTGGGATTCCTGGCCGGCTTGGGATTGGGTCCACCGGCATTTGGCTGGTCGGTCGACCAACTGGACTCATACACGCCGGGACTGGTTGCGGCCCTCTCAACCTTCCTGATCGCAACCCTGCTGGCCGCGCTGTGGCGCCGCACCCCGGATCCCGCCTGAATCGCCCTGATTTCCTGTCAATGCGGCGTACCGTTTTCGATATGCCCGATTGACACGAAAAAGGCACGGGGTTTCCTGTCAATCCGGCGCACGGTTTTCGGTATGCGCGATTGACAGGAAACAACGGGGGCTAGGCGGGAAGGGGCCCCGCAACGCGGGGCCCCTTCTGTGCGCCGTGCGTCATGAGATCACGGCGTCGGGAAGACCAGCCTCCCTTCGACCGCCGGAGCGATCGGCCCGGTTTGGGCTTCCACATAGTTGATCACTGAGTCACGAACGTACAACTGAGTGTCGTAGATGATCTGATCGAGCGGCCAGATCGTCTCACCATCGTTGTTGAAGTTGCAGGATCCTGCAGCGACGTAGTTCACGGTCGAGACGTTGTAAGTGGTCACCGCATCGGTGAAATCGACCGCAGTGCCGTCGAGTGTCAATGAAGCAACGTTGTTGCCATCCGGTTCGGTGACGAGATCACCAACGTAGGTAATGACATTGCCGGCATCAGTGGCAAGCATGCACGTTGTGTAATGCGAGTAACCGCCCCATGGGTAGCCCTGGTTGAACCACCACCAGTTGCGGTAGCTCCGCTCGAGCACGTTCTTGATCTCCGGCCCGGTCATCGACAAAACCACCAGTGAGTTCTCGTACGGCATCAGCGTGAACATGTCGCCCTTGGTCAAGTCGACCGGTGTCGACGGAGTCGCTAGATCCGCCACCAGTCGGTTCGACATGGCTCCCGACAGATGAATGTCAACGACGGCACCTGCCTTGTCGGCAAGTTCCCACACCGCTGCATCGGCCTGAAGATTGGCACCCGATGTCTCCAACGTGTACGCCTCGAGCGCGTCTATTGGCGCCTCCGTGGAGCCGATCACCGTCGCGTTGTATGCGTCGATCTCGGCAATGAACGGAGCCAGGTAGGCCTCCAGATCCGGATCCGGCGTCGCCTCGCTCGTAGGAATCAAGAATCCCTCACGGAGAACGATGTCGTCACCGATGAACCCGACGTTGACCTGGCCGAGATATCCGGCGTAGCGCCGAGCATGGGCTACCAGAGTTCCATCAGGATTGCTCACAGGATCCGAAACCATCACCGCCGGGTTCAGAGTCGTGTGGCTATGTCCCCCGATGAGGACATCGATACCACCAACGCTCTGAGCTATCAGCTCGTCGCTGTCGATCTCACCACCGTACGGCTGGTAGCCCACATGGGTGAGACCCACCAGCAGGTCCGGGCTCTCATTCACCAGCAGTTCTGGAACCAGGACTGCCGCGGTGTCGACCGCCGGGTAGAACGTCATGCCCGGAATGTTGGTCGGTAGTTCGTAGCGGTAGATGCGCGGGTTGGTGATACCGAACACGACTACATCACGACCGCCGATGTCGAACGTGATGTAGTCATCGATGTTGTCGTTGATGAACCCGTACGATCCGTCGTCGTCCATGTTGGCCGTGCCCAGAAGCGGGAAATCGACCTGACCCAGCATCGTCGCGAACGTGGTCGGTCCGAAGTTGAACTCATGGTTGCCGATCGTCATGGCGTCGTAGCCGAGCATGTTCATGCCGCCGGCAATCGGATTGTCCGGTCGATCCTTGAAGAAGTAGGCAAACGAGTTCCCCTGGAACGTGTCTCCTGCATCGAACAGCAACGCGTCCGGGTTGTGTGCAAGCTCCTCGTTGATCAAGGAAGCGAGGTAGACCATTCCACCGCCGTAGTAGTCGGCCTCCCACCTTCCATGGGTGTCGTTCGTGTGGAGCATCGTCACGACATCGTCGAGGCGCACGATCCTTCCCATCGGGATGTCTTCAGAGTCGATTACCCCATCGTCGAGAGCCTTGATGTACTCAACGAATCCTTCTATGTTGAATGGATCTCATAGTCTTTTAAATC